>DASTJG010000164.1:0-6025 GCA_035716785.1 Anaerolineales bacterium | reverse complement strand
ACTCCAGTATCTGATCGCTTTTGATTCACCCGTCACCAGGGTCTTTTCATCGGGGCTGATAGCAGCATTTTGAAAATAGGTTCCGTGAGATGAATGCTTGCCAAATAACCGGCGGAAATCCTTTAAGTTCCAGACAAACAGTCCATTTTGATTTACAGCAACCAAATAAGAATTACTGAAAATAGCCGTTGTCCCATCGAATTCCTCGAATGCCGCCAGTTGTTTGTAAGTCTTTGGGTCGTAAACATACAAGCCGGTATTGGTTGTAAGTGCGATCATGGAGTCGTTCGGTGACCAGACGATTTGATAGGCAAAATCCTGAACTTCCTGAGGAACAGGAGTTGGCAGAATACTGGTGCCAGCTGGCGTGACCGGGCCGCAGGCAGAAAGAAACAAAACAAGCAAGAAAAATGTAGTTAGAAATTTCATAAACATCCATCCCTGAAAAATTCTAACCGCAGGTATAACAATTTTACCCGGCGCTTTTCCTACGAAAACCCTACCTTAATCTCCCCAGGATCAAAATTCGCAGCTCCTCCTGTACATTGTCCCACTTTTGGCCTGCGTCGATCACCACCCAGCGATTCGGCTCTGCTTTCACCATCTCCGCGTACCCGACGCGGACGCGTTGATGGAACTCAACAGTATACGCATCCAACCGATTCCATTCATTCTCCTTCTTCTTTCTTCTCAATCCCTCTTCCACATCCACATCCAGCAAAACCGTTAGATCAGGCGTCAGTCCACCCGTCGCGTACTTCACCAGCGCGCGGACCTGCTCCAAATCCTGCTGATGTCCGTAGCCCTGATAGGCAATGGTTGAGTCATAGTAACGATCAGAGAGGACGATCTCACCCGCCTTCAAACGCGGCTTGATGACCTGCTCCACGATCTGAGCGCGCGCAGCCTGGTAGAGCAGTGTCTCCGCGCGCGGGTGCATTTCCACATTTTTCAGGTCATGGATCACTTCACGGATCTGCTCGCCAATGGAGGTCCCGCCTGGTTCGCGCGTCGGAAAGACGGTATAGCCTTTCTCGCGTAGATATTCCACAAGATAGGGAATGTGGGATGTCTTGCCAGAGCCTTCGGGGCCTTCGAGAGTAATGAACATAGGTTACCGTTCGCGCCTTCGATGAGAATACCCACAATTTTAGCTCTTAAAACAAGCTGAAACCTTATGGTTTCTACACAAATTCTTACGATTGTTTTAACGTCGCTCTATTCCTGGTTTTACTTGTCGTTAATTTTCCGGCGTTAGAATGATGAGTTGATTGGAAGGAGGTTTTCATGTCCTGGAAAAAATTTCTGTACATTTTACTGATTATAGTCGTTGCCGGAGGTTCGGCTCTGACGGGCGCTTTGGCAGGCGGCGCCCTGGTATATCGAACTCTTCAGCAAGGACCGGCTGATTCACCCGTTCGAGAACTTTTTCCATCCAATGATACAAATCCTGGGCAGACTCTCACGCTCAACACGACCGATGTGGAGACAGCCATTACGCAGTCCGTGGAAAAAGTGGGGCCTGCGGTCGTGACCGTGGTCGGGACCGTTCCCGGCAGTATGACCTTCTTTGGCCCAACAGGCGACCAGACCGTGAGCGGCACCGGCTTCTTCATCACAGATAGTGGTTATATCCTCACCAACAACCACGTCGTGGAGGGAACGGAGGAAGTCAATATCATCCTTTCGGATGGAACCGAGCAAACCGCGGCCATTGTAGGAACCGATATTTATTCGGATATTGCTGTCTTGAAAACGGATGGAAATGTCCCTGCTGTGGCAAGTCTGGGAAACTCAGATGTCCTCAAGCCGGGCGAATCGGTCATCGCCATTGGTTCGCCGCTGGGAAACTTCAAGAATAGTGTGACGGTTGGCGTGGTCAGCGCGACGGGACGCGCTATCGACACGGGGCAGGGCTATCAGATCGAGGATCTGATCCAGACTGACGCGGCTATCAATCACGGCAACTCCGGCGGACCATTAGTCAACCTCGCGGGCGAAGTGATCGGTGTCAACACCCTGGTCGTTCGCAGCACCAACAGCGGTGATGTCGCCGAAGGATTGGGCTTTGCGATCCCAGTAAACACCGCGCAGGCCGTGGCACAGCAGATCATTCAAAAAGGATACTTTGCACGCCCGTATATTGGGATCAACTACCAGCCGATTGACCCTGGGATCGCGGCCCGGTATGACCTTCCGGCAGAATGGGGCGTGTATATCACACAAATAGCAGAGAACGGTCCTGCCAGCCAAGCCGGATTACAGAGAGGCGATATCATCACCAGGATCGGTGACGTTGCGTTGGATGAAACCCATTCCTACATCAATGCAATCTTTGAATATCAACCCGGTGATCAGGTCACTATGGAAATCGTTCGAGGAAATGAAAAGATGCAGGTGCACGTCACACTTGGCGAAGCGCAGCATGATTAACCCACGGCCTGGAGTATTAGAGGACGATCGAAGAGTCTGAGCTAGTACCCGGCTGGTTCCGCATCTTTTCTTTCAATTGTGGAGAGTAGGGTAAAGCGTTCCGAGGATGTCAGCGCCTGTACCATAATCAACTTGCTTTGAACTTGTCCTTGTTTGCCTGACGAGATGACAGAAGCCGTTAAGTAGAACGGGAATGTATTGCACGTCTTGCAGGTACGCTTGTAAAACTCAACCGAAGGCAGGCTTGTATCGTTTTGCAGCATTTGAGCCAAACCTGCAAAGTCCTTGCACTTGATAAGCTCGATAGCCTGTTTGAAAAGCTCGGGTTGGACACCGCCAATATGTTCCCCCTCGGCAACCCATGTGTCACAATGTTCACAGAACAGATCTTTCGTTAGCTTGTATGAGGGCGCAACGGACATCCATCCAATAAACCCCATCTCTGCCAACCAATATAACCATGTAAGTGCACCAAGATTTATGCCGTTGTCACTACCGCCTACTCCCACTCTCGAAATTGATATACCTTCTTTGGCCTCGAGCAGGAAGAAACCTATGAATCCAGAAAAGCCTGTCTCTTCGACCAGCACATAGTCGATATAAGCTTGCACATTTTCATCTGGTGCTGCCTCACCGCTTTCAGAGATGACCTGCGCCTGTATCTCCTTTGCTGCGCTGTTACGAAATTGAAGGTAATCAAAAAAATGCATACTCCCGAAAATGAGTATTGCCGAAAAGATAGCCGTTGCAACCAAAACAAAGGTCGAGCGGATTTTTTCTTTTACAACGATGCTATTGATAAAAAAGCCGGCAGCAACACCCATCAAAGCCGGGAAAACGATAATCAAGTAAATGAACCTGCTAATGAATGATGCAAGTCCACCGATCATAATCCCCACAGGCAGCACAACACCGAAAAGCAACAAAATACCTTTCAGGGAGGCTTTTGGACGTTTGAAAACATCTTGCTGCATTGAATCCACTCCTTTTTGTAATGTTGGAAAAAATAAACGGGTGCACATTTCCTGTGTACCCGTTTACAAATCTATGTTTTCATTCGCGAAAGATTCTCACATGGCGGCGCGGTTCCTTGCCATACGAATGACTCACCAGCTCCGCGTTGCGCGCCATCTCATGCTGCAAACGCCGTACCAGCGCCGGACCCGGGGGCAGGTCTACCCAACGTTCGCCGTTGAGCACGGCAGCGATCGCCTGTTGCGTCTGTGACTTCACATCGGTCAACTCGGATGATCCAAACTGGTCCTGAGACGACAAATTGAACAGATCGGTCAGGAACTGCTCCATCTGCGAAACCGTATTGGCTCGCAGGACATAAATTGGCAGGCCGCGATGTTCAGCATCCACGATCGTCTGCTGTCGATCCCGGTAGTAGGTCTTCAACGTCACCAGCGCGTTGGCGTCATCCACATCCTTGACCACCACAGCCGGTACACCGAGTCTCTTGGCAGCCTGCATCAGCCGGTTGCGCGCCACACCATGTGGATAGACTTTCACGGTTTGCAACGTGCCGCGGCTGGGTTCCACTCGCGTTGCGCTGGCCTGCTCAAGGCGCGTGGAAACGGGAACAGGCTCCTCGGCGGGACCGACAGACTGACGTCCGCGGCGCGGTGTTTTGGTCTCCTTCGCATCCAGACGAGATGTGGAAACAGGCTCGGCTTTTTCGATCTGGATATTGCCCTTTTCGTCACGCGTCCGGATCTGCGGCGGGAGCGGGAAGCCGCGCAGGAGCGCATCCACCGAAGCCATGATATCCTGATGGACCGCAAAACGATCGCGCGTTTGAATTTCGATCAGCACATCGAAGGTCGGTGGAGCGCGTCGCTCCAGGACCGTTTTCTGGGTGCCACGTCGCCGCGCTTCCTCATCTGACAGCGTGACCGCTTCGATCCCACCAACGAGATCGCTCAAGGTCGGGTTGAGGAGCAGGTTATCGAGCGTGCGTCCGTGCGCCGTACCAATCAGCTGGACACCGCGCTCCGCAATGGTACGGGCGGCTGCGGCTTCGGCTTCGCGCCCAATTTCATCGATGACGATCACCTCGGGGTTGTGGTTCTCGACTGCTTCGATCATCACCTCATGCTGGAGCATCGGCTCGCGCACCTGCATGCGGCGGGCCTTGCCGACCGCTGGGTGCGGCACATCGCCGTCGCCGCCAATTTCATTCGAGGTATCGACGATGACGACGCGCTTCGTCTCTGCCAGGATGCGCGCTGCTTCACGCAACAGCGTGGTCTTGCCAACGCCCGGACGCCCGAGGATCAGGACAGACTTACCCGATTCGATGATGTCCTGCATAATGTCCACCGTGCCATAGACGGCACGCCCCACTCGCAGGGTCAGCCCCACAACGGCCGTACGCCGGTTGCGAATGGCAGAAATTCGGTGTAACGTGCGCTCGATACCGGCGCGGTTATCCGCGTCGAATTCGCCCGTGCGCTCGTCCACATAATCGAGTTCGGCACGGGTCACTTCCGTTTCACGCAGGTTGATCTCATGATCCACAAAGCGGGCAGTCGGGACACGACCTAAATCTAAAATGATCTCGAGCAGATTCTCGGTATCGTTCGCCTTTTCCACCGCGTGGCGGATATCAAGCGGAAGGACATCGAGAAGAGCATCGATATCATCGGTTATTTTCAATTGAGTCATAGTAATTATTCACAACAACTTGAGAAATCATAAGTAGGGAAAGCGAGAAGGGGAAAAACCCCTTAACTACTTGCGCCGCCATATCCCTCATCCGCGCGGCGTACAAGGTTTAGATGTGCATCACCATGGAAACGTTACCTGCCTGTTCATTGATCTGGTCCAATTATACGGGAAAGCGGGCAATCCTTGCATTGGAAAATTGTTATAAAAATCAAAATTCTTATCGCGCTCAGTGCTTCGCAATCGAAGCGGCGACTGGTAAGGGCAAAGTATAGTTTTTGATAGAAACGTGAAGAACTTCTCCAGAATCATCCAGTAAGATTAGACAGGACCTGTACTCATTCGACGTATTCTCTTTATGCTATGTTCCAAACCAAAATAGCAGGTTTTTTCAACACTGTCGCGAGGTGTTTCCATGGAAAAGAAACTGACCGGGCTGGTATATATCAACGCCATTTTGCTGGCTATATTGGCGCTTTATTTCTTCTTCTATCCTGCCATCACTATCATCCGAGACTTGGATGACCCTGGACTGAAAAGCGGAAATGCCCCACCGCGTTTCGCTTACAGCTGGCACCGCTCCCTTTCGCCAAAGTATGAAAGATGGGTGCGGGAGCGCGTCGCCTCGGGCAGCGCGGCAGAGATGAGCGTTCACGATATTTCCGGGACGGAATGGCCGATCTTTGGCACAGTCTTTTACTTGTGGGCGACCGAGTCCCTGCAGGAAGCCTGGGAAAAGGATCCATCTCTCTCACGCGTCGCGCCGAAGGAGTACGCCCGCGGAGCGATCGAGGCCTCTGCTGCCCTGGTCAGCGACCCGAACCATGCCGGTTGGGTCAGGAAGCACTGGGGAGATGAATATCTTGAGCGTGAGAACCTTTTCTATCGCATGCTGCTGATCAGCGGGCTGACAAGTTATCAG
>DASTJG010000163.1:0-6598 GCA_035716785.1 Anaerolineales bacterium | reverse complement strand
TCTGCTCCAAATCTACAAGCCAACCCTACAATAAGAATTAACGAAACAAAAAAGAGTAGAGGTCGTACGTTTTTCATGCCATTCTCCTTTTTCTTGATCATGTTAGATGTTCGTCGTAGTATAGCACGCAGCCATGAAATGCAATATGCAGTGGCTACGTTTTCCCCATAAACGCCAGTGCGTTAAGGAAGACATCTGAGGTTCAAAGAACCTCAGATGTTTCATTCTGAAAAGGAATAGGTTGAGAAGACATCCTACGGTTCGCTGACCTTGAACCAATCCATCTCGACTTCAATCGGCAGTACATCGAACGAGGACACGGAGACACCCACCTGTCCCTTGCTGAGTTCTCCATACTTCTTGTCCTCAATGTTGATCACTTTCTGGCCATTGATCTTCAAAGTGAGTTCATTTCCCTGGCACTTGGCGTAATACTCGTTGGCGGCCAGTCCGGCTTTGATATGGGTCGAACCACCATTGGCGACCCTGTTATATTGTACCCTGCCGTTATCCAGTATTTTGACGAACGAGATGTCGTACAAACCGCTGTTGGCAATGTTGAACTCATACCAGCCAACCTCCGGGTCATAGCGGCAGATCAGGCTGACACTGTTCTTATTCTTGCCTCTGTTCTCCGCCTGAACCTCCACGACAACATCTTCATATTCGTACGCGCCGTAAAACAGGTAGTAATAGACATATTTATTACCAAAATCCCAGACCAGCTTTCCATCATCGGTTTCCACGGTCACTTTATCTGACTCCGTAATATTCGGATGGGCAAAGTCGATTCGTGATGCCCAATCGCTGGAGAGAGGGTTATCGAACTCCTCGGTAAAAAACTGTTGAGCCTCGGGAGCGGGAGGCTCCGTGGGCGCTTCCGTTGCCGGGACCTCTGTCGGCTCAGAGATCGGTTCCGCGGTCGGTTCATCAATATTTATGGGTTGTTGTGTTGGGGGTGCTTCAGGTGTCCCTCCATTACCAAATGAACAAGCCAGCCCTACAATAAGAAGTAAAGAAAGAAAAAAGAGTAGGGGTCGTAAGTTTTTCATGCCATTCTCCTTTGTTGAATTAGATCTTTTCGTAGTATAGCATGCAGCAGTTGAAATACAAATATCCGAAAGTCATCCCACCAGAGTTCCAGTCTTTTATGATACATTCGCTGGTGGATGCCTGTTTCAGCCCTTCTTCTTCTCCTCGCCTCTGCTTTCCTGCACGCACTCTGGAACCTGCTCCTCAAACGCTCCCGGGAAAAGTACATTGCCATGGGTTGGCAGGTGATCCTCAGCGGTATTTTTGCGTTTGGCTTGTTGCTCGTTACTGGTCTTCCACCGCGTTCCATGTGGCTGTTTGCCGCGCTCAGCATACTACTGGAAGCGGTATATTTTATTCTGCTTTCCCGTGCGTACAATGGCCATGATTTTTCACTTGTCTATCCAATCGCGCGGGGAACGGCTCCCGCGTTTCTTATGCTGTGGTCTGTATTGTTCCTCCACGAGAAACCAACCCCGGGCGGGATGACCGGCGTTGGGATCATCGTATCTGGAATGCTCATTATCGGCGCAACCGGTCTGGTCCAAAATCGCGGCAGCAAATTGCACCTGAAAGGGATTAGCCTGGCTCTGGCGGTCGCCTTGACGATCTCTCTTTATACGTTGATCGATGGAACAGCCGTCAAAAACGGTCCCCCACTCCCTTACGCGTTAACCATGTTCGCATCCGTTCCCATCCTGACCACAGGCTACAACCTCCATCGTTATGGATGGAAGCAATTCGTCGCAGCCTGGAACGGACCGCGTCTGCCCCTGATCCTCACGGCGATCCTGGGAGTCGCGGCTTACTTGCTCGCCCTCATTGCCTATAGCTTTGCTCCCCTGAGTTACTCGGGGGCTATCCGGGAGGTGAGCGTGGTCATTGGTGCCTTCCTCGGCTGGCAGTTCCTGCAGGAAGAGATGGGTGCCCTGCGAATCCTTGGCTCGATTGTCATATTTGTAGGGATACTGATCACTGCGGTGTTTGGCTGACGATGTAAAATGGCACTGCGGGAGACCGAACATGGATCAACAGACACCTATCGAAGATAAAAAGTCTTTTTTACGGAACGATTCCCTGCTCGTCTGCGGGATGCTGACTTTCTATGGGGTCTGCATCCTTGTTTTAATTGGGGCAGCCATTTGGGGCCTGGACCGGAGGAATCAGAAAATATCAGCCGATGCTACATCGACGGCTCACGCGGCCGCCACCCAGCACGCAAAGGCAACAGCGACGGCAATGGTGCGCGCTACGGAACAGGCACAATATGAAGTGATCGATCCGTTTGACACGAACAAAAGAGATTGGCGTGTCGGGGCTGAAGATAACGAATATTGGTCGGGAGATGTATCCGTTAAACAAGGCGTTTACCTTTGGGATGTTAAAAAGAGCAAAAAGGGGTTTATTTCCCGGGCCGAATTCTCCGAGAATGAATTCATTTACGATTTCGATGTTTATGTAGATACCAAAGTGGAAGGAAAACAGGGTGATGTTTGTAGCGGCTTAACATTTAGAGAAGCCTCGCTCGTAGATGAGCATTACTATTTTGTACTCTGCAACAATGCAGTGGCCGAAATCAGTTTTTACTCGGCTAAGGGGGAATGGGACAGACTAGCAACCATTCCATCCTTTTCATCGTTTTCGTATTCTGAGGACTGGAACCGGCTGGAGATCAGTGCCCGGGGATCACATTTCACCTTTTTCGTCAATGGAAGCAAGATCTATGAGATGAGTGACGAGCGCCGAAAAACCGGAGGAATAGCACTTGTCATCGAGGTAACTGAAAACACCTCGGCGCGTGTCCTTTTCGATAACTTCGGACTCCAATATCGATGAACGCCTAACCAAGGGCGGAGTGGCTCTTCTGATCGATGTTAGAGAAAAAGAACCTGTATCCATGCGGTTCGACAACTTCGGATTACAACCTCGCTAATCGATTGTCACTCTCCGCTTCATGTCTCATCAGCGCCCAGAGCTCCAGCACGTGCTGGCGTTCTGTTGGAATTGCGCCGACCGAGACGCGCACCATCCAGCGCCCATCCAGAAGAGAGGGGGTGAGATACGCACAGCCTGAATGATTCACACGCTCCACCCATGCCAGCGTATGTTTATCCAGGGCTTCGCCTTCGAGCCCGGGCGGTTCATGGCGCACGCAAACAGTCTGGAGCGGGACAGGCGCGAGCACGCACCAATCGGGGGTGTAGCGGATCTGCTCGGCCAGCCATTGTGCGTTTTCGATGTCACGCCGCAGACGGGCTTGCAATCCCTCCAGGCCCTGTTCGCGGATCAGACACCACAACTTCAAGGCGCGGAAACGCCGTCCAAGCGGGATACCCCAGTCGCGCAGGTTCTTGACGCGGTGATCCACCGCGCTCTGCAGGTAACTCGGATTGGTGCTCATCACCCGTACAAGATGCTCCGGGTTACGCACGTAATAGAGTGAACAATCGAAGGCTGCACCCAGCCATTTATGTGGATTCAGCACGATTGAATCCGCTGATTCGATCCCTTCCCACATCCAGCGGCATTCGGGCAGGATCATGGCTGAACCTGCGAGCGCGGAATCGACGTGCAGCCAGATCCCGTGCCGATGGGCGACCAGCGCGATCGCCTCGATCGGGTCGAGGGCGGTGGTGCCGGTGGTACCTGTCGTGGCGACCACCGCGCAGGGTACGAAACCGCTCCTGAGGTCTGCCTGGATCGCCTCCTCCAGCGCATCTGCCCGCATTGCATAATTTTCATCGGTTGGGATGAAGTGCAGATTGTCGCGTCCAAACCCGGCCAGCAGCGCGGCTTTTTCCACCGAGCTGTGACCGTGGCTGGAAGCATAAACGATCAGCGGATGTTCCTCTCCCTGTAGACCGCCGCGCGCCAGCGAATAGTTCGAAGCGCGTTCGCGCGCACACATCAACGCGACCAGTGTGCTCGTGGAAGCTGTATCCTGGATGACGCCACTCCACGCCTCGGAAAGCCCGAGCATCTGACGCATCCAATCGGTGACAACCTCCTCCAGTTCGGTCAACGCCGGGCTGGAGATCCAGGATAACCCAAGCACGCCCAGACCGGTGCTCAGGTAATCACCCAGCACCGAGGAGAGTTCCCCGTTGCCCGGAAAATACCCAAAGAAGCTGGGATGCTGCCAGAGCGACAAGCCTGGCACGATAACTCTCTCGAGGTCCTCGAAGATGCAATCAAACGGCTCGGGGTGGATCGGTGGCTTTGTTGGCAATTGTGCGCGCACTTCGCCTGGCTCGACGCGCGACCGGACCGGCAGGTCCGGGATGCGATCACGATAGTCGGCGATCCAATCGATGAGTTGATGACCAATCTTGCGAAATTCTTCAGTGTTCATGAAACGCCTTCTCTTGTTGGGGCGGGGTCATCCCGCCCGGGCGAGACGCTTCGCAGCCTCGCCCCTATGCGATTACGATTTTGCCAATGTGGTCTTATGCCCTGCGGCCTTATTTTCCATTAATTCCAGAACAAAGCACAGCGACGATAAACGATTGAGATAACGCTGCAGCTCCGGGTTCTCGATCTCTTTCGAGTCGAACAACTCCACCACGCGGCGCTCCGCCCGACGGACGATGGCACGCGCCAGCGAGAGCGCCGCGCCCGCGCCCGAATCTCCCGGCAGGATGAATTCCTTCGGCATCTCCACGCGCCTGCTCAACTCGTCGGTTTGTTCCTCGAGCCAGGTCACACGGGCCGCGTCGATGAAACGGAATTTCTCCGCGTTCTCGGGTGTTGCGGCGACCTCAGCCATCAGCTTGTACAAGTCGCGCTGCGCCTCGAGCAGGATTCTACTGGAGTGCGGATCATGGCATTGTGCACGCGCCAGCCCCAGCGCCGCGGTCGATTCGTCCAGCGTTCCCACGGCTTCGATACGCGCGTGATACTTCGCCACGCGTCCCTCGCCCAATAGACCGGTTGTTCCATCATCGCCTTTGGATGTATAAAAACTCATGCCGTCATTATAACCAATGTAGGGGCAAGACTAAGACCTGCCCTACAGGTATAATCACAAAATGTTTACTCCCTTTCATGTCGAAATGACGCGTCTTGCCCTGGAGGATCGATTCAGCGCACGCGCGCTGGAAAGGATCATCGCGGCAAATCTTTATCAGGATCGGCCGCGCGGACAGATCGGCCATGACGAATATCACTTCGACAACAATGCCTTCGAAAAATCATACGCCTACCTCGAAGAACAGCGCACGCTAACGATCTCGTCGCTGATGGTCAACGATGCGCCTGCAGCGTGGTCTGCGTTCGGAAGATTGACCCACACCGCGCAGGATTTTTACGCGCATAGCAACTACGTTCATCTGTGGCTTGCCCGCCAGCCGGAGGGAGCGCCTCCGACTCCGCCGGAGATCGATCCCGTTGACCCGAACGTGATCCAGTCCGACGCGCTGCGCTCGGGCAGGATCTACTTGTTTGAGCTGCTGAGTTTTATACCGGGGCTCAAATCGTTTGTGCTGTCCCGGCTGCCGCGTGACGCTCACGGCTGGATGAACCTCGACTCCCCGGAGCGCGGACCCAATTTTGAATATGCCTTTCATGCCGGGGTGAAGCGGACAAGGATCGAATTCGAGCAAATGATGAAAGGTTTACCAAACGAAGTGTGTCAATTGTTTTTGGATAAGGAAATATAACGTCATTCTGAGCCGAAGGCGACACCTGCCCCGGGCGCAGG
Organism: Anaerolineales bacterium; assembly: GCA_035716785.1. Classification (GTDB taxonomy): domain Bacteria; phylum Chloroflexota; class Anaerolineae; order Anaerolineales; family Villigracilaceae; genus Defluviilinea. The sequence continues at coordinate 867 of DASTJG010000163.1, read as the reverse complement.
TGCCGGGGAGAATCTCCGGAGCTTTGAGCCTGCGGGCTCAAAGTCCGGGAGACCCTTCGTTACACAGGGTGTCTTACGTCCGCTTTGCTCAGGGTGACACACCAGGAGATTTTTTATGAGTAGATTTGGCTCTGACCCTCGGGATTTTTTTAACTTTATATACCAGGATATTCCACCCTGGGATGTCGGCGGGCCGCAGCCTGCCTTGTCTGCACTTTTCGACGAATACCCGCCAATGAATCCGATTCTGGATGTTGGCTGTGGTTCGGGTGATCTTGCCATCTCTTTGGCGGAGCGCGGACACCAGGTCACCGGGATTGACTTCGTCGAGGCTGCGATTGCCCAGGCACGCGAGAAAGCCGCCACGCTGCCTCCCGAGGTCTCAGGCCGATTGAATTTCCAGGTGGCAGATGCATTGCAGCCCTCCCTTCTCAAGCGGCAGTTTGGCGCAGTGGTAGACTCAGGATTCCTGCACGTATTAGATCAGGACCAGTCAGACCGCTTTACCGGCGATCTTACTCTGGCAGTACTTCCGGGTGGTCGCTATTATCTGCTGGCATTCGCTGTTGATTTTGGTATCCCCAACGTGCCCCGTCAGGTCACGGAAGATGAACTGCGGACGCGCTTCACTTCAGAGAAGGGCTGGCAGGTTCTGGATATCCGTCCGGCAGAGTTCCTCAGCCGCGTTGCACCGCCGGTGTCGGCAGTCCGCGCCTGCATCGAGCGGCTTCACGTCTAGCATGTTGCACGTTGTGATCAATCGAAGTCGCACTGCCAGAGGCGTCATTTTTTGATATACTGACCAATAAATTCGGTCATATAACCTAACTAGTTGGTCACTATGTTAACACCTCTTTTTGGAACGGA
>DASTJG010000162.1:0-8312 GCA_035716785.1 Anaerolineales bacterium | reverse complement strand
TTTTCCAACTTCGACTTCCATAGGACTTACTCCTTTCTCGGTCTCTTCACGATCAGGACCGAACAATCCGAATAATGGACGAGTTTCCGCGAGACGCTGCCCATCCACAGACTCCTGAATTGACTCAAGCCACGCAAACCGGCCACAATGAGGTCGATCTTGTTTGCCTTGACGTAGTTGATGATCTCGGTGGCGGCATCGCCGCGGGCTAGCACGGGTGTGGGCTCGACTCCGTGGCGCTGAAGCAGGCCGACGGTCCGCGCGAGAAGTGCTTCCCCAAGCCTTGCCTCCTTTTTTCTTTCGGCTTCTTCTTCCTCCTGCGTCGGGAATGGAGCATAAACCGTCTGCCAGGCTCCATAGTATGGCGCCATCATGATCGGGGTTGGGATCGGCGGCAGGACATGCATGACGCGCACATCCACTTCGGCAGGCAGCAGGAATTTACTCAGATTACGCCCCGCGCTCTGACTGGAGGGAGATCCATCCGTGACCAGCAGGATTTTACAGAATCCACGATACGGCGCGCGCATGACAAGGACCGGGCAGCCTGCATATTCCATCACATGCTGCGCCACACCGCCGAGCAGGATACTCATCGTGGACCGCAGGCCCTTTGCCCCCAGCACGATCAGATCCGATTTGCGAGCCTGCGCGCTCTTGATGATCATTTCCGCGGCGTGACCCAGTTTCAGCTCCGTTTCCACCCGGTAACCAAGGCTCGAGAGCTGGGTCTTCGTCCTTTCGAGTGCCCGTTCGAACTCAGGGATATGAGGGACCTGCCCGGAGTGAAACGCACGAAAAACAAATATTCGACTTTTAGGTGGAAGGGGAATATTCTGCAGCCACTCAACAGCCGCCTGGGCATGCTGAGAACCATCATCAGCCAGAAGAATGTTCAATCGCTGTTTTGGGGTCATTGCAACCTCCTTTCACGAAAGGAACACTTCTTCGTATTCATACTGTAGCACAAACGGTGCTCAATTTCTAGTAATCATCAATATCTCTCCCCTTTTCTTCCTAATTTTATATTATTAGTCACATTCAATGCTATACTCTCGTGCCTGCACATTTTATTTCTATCCAGGAGAGAGCATCATGAACGCAAATAGAATATTCCCCTTTGTTATCGTTATTGCCATTGTCATCTTGTCCGCCTGTGTCTCCAGTTCCAATCCAAACCCGCCCGCTGCCCAGCCACCGGCAGTCGCTACAAACGCGAGTACGCCGACAACCGAAGTTCAGCCAGAAGTTCAGGTGAATGAAGCGCCGGCAAATACAAGCGGCCCATCCGAATCACCGCATGCATGCGACAATCCATACCTGCCGATTGTCCTCGGTGCGACATGGAACTATAAACTCACAGGTCCACTCCCGGATACGTTCACTCACACGATCTTATCCATGGAAAGTAACAGTTTTGTCGAGCAGGATGTCTTTAACGCGGGTGTCACCCGGCAGGGTACATGGAACTGTGAGAACGGGAACCTGATCGCGCTCGACCCGCCCGGCGGCGCTTCTGCCAACGTCAGCACGGAAAATAATGTCGCGGTGGATTTCGAAACCAAGGACTTGAGCGGTGTGACTCTGCCGGCAGCGATCAACGTTGGGGATACCTGGTCACAATCCCTCACCCTCGAAGGGACACAAACCATCAATGGGACTGCCTACCCGGCCAGCAACCAGCTTACCAGCAACTGCAAAGCCATCGGTCTGGAATCCGTAACGGTGGAGGCTGGTACTTTCGACGCCCTGCGCGTGGAATGTCAAACGACCATGAAGCTTTCCCTCAAACTGGGAGATACTCCCACCGAAAATACGATCAATCTTACAGGGACGAATTGGTACGTCCGAGACGTTGGGCTGGTAAAGACGCTCACCATCGGGTTTGGTGTCGATAGTACGGTGGAACTACTTTCGTACAATATTCCCTAGTTCGCACGTCGAAGGGACACCGCACAGCTCCGGCTGTACTCCAAAAATTACTCACTTTAGAGGTAGGTGTCCTATGACGTTTCAAATTCGTCCCGCCCGACAGGAAGATCACGAAACCATTGTTTCATTCATTCGCCAGGCAAAGCTCAACCCGAGAAGCCTGCACTGGGAACATTTCCTGGTTGCCGAACTCGATGGAAAGATCATCGGCATCCGGCAGATTAAGATCCATGCACAGGGAACGCGCGAAATCGCATCGGGGTTCGTCTTGCCCGAATATCGCCGTCAGGGCATTAGCGCGCGCTTGATGAGCGAGTTGCTGGCCCGCGAAACAGGGACGCTCTATACGATGGTCAGCGAAAAGCGGACGTCCTACTATGAACAATTTGGGTTTCAACAAGTAGCCGCAACTCAGCTCCCACATGATTTCCGCAAAGAGTATCGCATTGGCAGAATTGTCACCACGTTGCTCTCCATGTTTAGGAAAAACAGAATTCGAATCGTTCCGATGAAAAGAGAGTAGGCGATGACGACCGTCATCCGTTCGCATCAGGTTCTCGTCCATGCTCCCTTGCAAACTGTCTTCGACTACGTTTCCGATCTCACTCGCCATCCTGAATGGAGCAGCGGGCAGCTAAAAATCGAGGCGCTTACTCCCGGGCCTGTCGCTGTGGGTAAGGAATATCTCTCGCGGGGCGAGGTAGCCGTGCAAAAAGACCGTCCCAACAAGATTCAAATTATGGAATACAAATCCCCACAGAGGTTTGGATTTGTCGCAAACGATCCCGATTTTGGAAGAGTCTCCCATATATTCACGTTTGCTGAGCAGGAGGGCGGAGTTCTCGTGGAACGTGTGATAGCATTATCTTTAAATCCGATCGTGGCTTTTCTGTTCCGCTTCTTCATTTATCCACTGATCGGCAGCCCTGCGATGGACAAATCACTTGCACTGCTCAAAACCAAACTGGAAAAGAAACTCTAGTCTTTCCTGTATCAGTACCTTTTTCCCATCGTTTTAACATAATGGATATGCAAAATTCGCGCCATCATTTTGCCGTCTTAATGCTATACTAATTTATGAAGTGCCGCACACATCACCAACTCTGAACTTATTTTGGTCACAACCACTTCATAAAGTTTAGGAACGATCAAACCAGTGGCAACGTTTTGTTGGCAGGGGAAGGACTAATCGAGCCGCGCTCGCTGAAGTTCCGCGTGAGGCGAGATCAAAAAAGGATATATTTATGAAGAAGATCATCCGCACCTCTTTGTCATTATTCATTCTGCTCGGTCTCTCTGCGTGCAACCTGTTTTCCTCAGCTGAGAATACTGCCCTTGATCTATCTGTACTCATGCTGACTGTTGAGACTCGCAGTGGAACACAGACATTCACTCAGGCAGGGGAAGAGATCGTTTTTAGGTACTTGATTACAAACACAGGGGCTACCCGGCTCGCCGGGCCTGCCCTCGTAACCGATACCCCGAGACAGGTCGCCTGCCCGGAGATCAGCACAGTTGGTAATGGGGATGCTTATCTCGACCAGAACGAAACGATCACTTGTCGTTCGTCTTACACGATTACAGATGCCGATGTCGCGACAGGCTCTGTGACAAGCCTTGCGACGGCGAACGTCGGTGGAGTTGCTTCCAACCAAGCCGGCATCACACTGAGCAAGGTGCAGCCCGTCAGTGCCATGACGCTAACCAAAACAGCCAATTCACAAACCTATGGGCAAGTAGGTCAGACCATCACGTATAACTACACCATTACCAACACCGGGACGACGCCACTGGGGCCCGCTCAATTTGTGATCACTGACAACAAACTTGCTGCGCCGATCCCCTGCGGCCCCGCTGACTCGACCATCGCTCCCAATCAGAGCCTGACTTGCTCAGCGCCCTACACGATTACCCAGGCAGACATGAGCGCGCCCAACGTGACGAACAGCGCCACCGCTTCCGGCGCGGGACAAACATCCGCAGCCGCAACGACCACGATCACAAATCTTTCGGCAGCAGCAGCCACGCAAACAGCAAACGCCATCCAAACTGCAACAGTGGCTCCTTCGCCATCGAATCTGGCACCGGGCAGCACGATCCAGCATCAGGTGGCAGTGGGCGAATGGCTGATCCAGATCGGGCGCTGCTACGGCGCGACCTTCGACGATCTGCGTAACGCGAATCCACAGATCGCCGACCCGGATTTCATCCTGCCTGCGATGGTCGTCACCATTCCGCGCATCGGCAGCGCAGGCAGGATCTACGGCCCGCCGTGTATCACCTTCCATACCGTCCAAAGCGGCGACACCTGGGAATCTATCGCGCAAAGGTACAACGCGGACCTGGTTGTGCTGCGAAAAGTGAATCCGGTCACGCTCAGCGCCGGGACCGTGATCAAAATCCCGTTGAATTCCGCGGGATCGTTGCCCGTAACGGCCATCCCCAGGACAGCGACCGCCACCGCGACTACCAGCGTGGCTGCCCAGCGGATCACGTTCGAGGCGGGCCAGACAACAACCTCGCGGGTTGGGATCGTCAATCCCAACGAAACTATTCGTTATGTCCTGGGCGCAACGCCGGGACAGGTATTGACCATCAGTCTGACCGGGCCGGTCAACACCGAGGTCACTCTCGGTGTCAGTGGACCCACCGGGTTGGCACTCAAACCACCGGATGGAAATTTCACCTGGACCACGAACATCATCGATGGCGGCGACTACACGATCAATATTGCCAGCATAGCCGGAAGTTCGCAAAAGGCCTACACTCTGACAGTCAGCCTTACATCAGCTGCTTCTGCCACTCCTACTCTGACTCCTTCACCCACCATGACCAATACTCCCGGCGCCGGGTCGCCATAAAAACAAGTTACCAATAACCGAGCGAACAATCCACGCAGTTTTTGTGTGGATTGTTTTTATCGGCACCCGGGACTCTGCGATGGACGCCAAAACAGGCAAACAAACCGCTCGAATCCATGCCATTGATTTTCTGCGCGGGCTGGTAATGGTCATCATGGCGCTGGACCACGTGCGCATGTACTTTGCGCTTGGGACCTGGTACGCGGAACCAACCAACCTGGCGACAACCACGCCTCTGCTCTTCTTCACGCGCTGGATCACACATTTCTGCGCGCCTGCCTTTGTTTTTCTGGCCGGCACGTCTGCTTTCCTGTATGGGCTGAAAAAAGGAAACATCAGAGAGACTGCGTGGTTCCTGTTCACACGCGGGCTCTGGTTGATCGCCACTGAACTGGTGATCGTCAACTTCGCATGGACGTTCGATATCACCTACAGCTTTCGCATCCTGCAAGTCATCTGGGCAATTGGCATCAGCATGGTCGTGCTATCGGCGCTGGTGTTTTTGCCAGCCTGGGCGATTTCCGCGATCGGGATCCTTCTTGTGTTCGGACACAATCTGCTCGACCCGATCAGGGTTCAGGGAGACTCGGTGTGGAACATAATCTGGTATGTTCTCCATCAACCCAGGTCCATTTTTGTCAATTCCGATCATCTGGTTAACTTTGTTTATCCCGCCCTGCCGTGGATTGGGTTGATGGCGCTTGGCTATGTATTCGGAATAATTTACAAAAAAGATTTTCCTGCTGAACAAAGGAGGCGCTGGCTTTTACTCATTGGCATTTGCCTGACATTGCTCTTCATCGTTCTGCGCGGCTTCAATTTATACGGTGAACCAGGCACATGGCAAACACGTTCATCCCTCATCTTCAGCCTGATGTCATTCCTGAACACAACCAAATATCCGCCATCGCTGCACTTTTTGCTCATGACGATGGGCCCGGTGCTGATTCTCCTGGCAGCCGTTGAACCAATCGAAAATCGACTGGCAAAACCCATGATCGTATTTGGACGAGTGCCTTTCTTTTTCTACATGGTGCACCTTTATGTCATTCATGCGCTTGCCATGCTGCTGCTCGTAGTTCAAGGACGCCCCTGGCAGGAATACATCCTGTCAGCCAGGGGAATTGCCTCAGGGACATTGAGCAATTTCGGGCTGGGCCTGGGAGCGGTGTACGCAATCTGGATTGTGATTGTCATATTGCTGTATCCGGTCTGCAGGTGGTATCAAACCTATCGAGAAAAGAATCCATCGAAATGGTGGTTAAGTTATTTGTAATCAAAATGACACTTTCGGTGGATGCATATTGATCTCAGACATGTTTATAATCCTGCCAGCATCCAGGCTGGTCCATTCACAGGAGTTGAACATGGAAGTCAAGACCAAGATCAGGAAAACAAGTGTGGATAAATTTCTGCAGGGGATCAGGGATGAGAAAAAGCGGGAGGAATGCCATCAGGTCTTGAAGATCATGAAGAGAGCGACAAAAGCAGAACCAAAAATGTGGGGCGCAGACATCGTCGGATTTGGCGACTACCATTATGTGTATGAATCCGGCCGTGAAATTGACTGGTTCCTTGCCGGTTTCTCTCCGCGCGTGCAAAGCCTGACCCTGTACATCACAGGCGGATTGGACAAGACCATGCTGAAAAAACTTGGAAAGTATAAGACCGGCAAGAATTGTTTGTATATCAGCAAACTTGAAGACGTGGACAAAAAAGTGTTGATCAATCTGATCACAAAATCTGTGCAGAGATCGAAAGCGCTTTGATGGACCTGGTAAAGGACACGACTATAAAATCCCTGGACTTGTATAACAAGGGTATAGGTAAAGTACCCACATATGTCTGGCAAATCTTCACGCTGGAAACACTAAATCTTGCAGACAACGGGCTGATATCGCTTTCCAAGAAAATTGGGAATCTCAGCCATCTTACGATGCTAGACCTGGGGCATAACAAATTGTCTTCCGTGCCTGAGTCACTCGGCAGGCTGACAAAACTCAAATTTCTGTACCTGAGCAACAACAAACTGCGTACTGTTCCACAATCACTCTGGAAACTAAAGAAGCTGGTCTATCTGAATATCACAGATAATCAGCTTACCTCCCTGCCAGAGGACATGGGTCAGTTATCAAACCTGATCGAGCTACGGCTCTACAACAATCAGCTTATATCGCTGCCAAATTCGATCGGACGGTTGAAAAACCTTCTCGAACTGCATGTGATGGGAAATCGGCTGCAATCCCTTCCCGAACCGATCGGCAGGTTGAGCAAGCTTAGAAAGCTGATGCTGGAAGGGAACAAGATTGAAGTTCTTCCAGCTTCGCTGGGGGACCTGCAAAACCTGACTGATCTTGATCTCAGGAACAACCAGGTGAGAACCATTCCCGACTCGATTGGAAAACTGAAATCTCTCCGCTTCCTGGATTTAAGAGCCAATCAGTTGACTGAATTGCCGGCAGCGATTGCCAGGCTCCAAAAGCTTGAAAAGCTCGATCTGCGCTGGAATCACTCCTTGGCGATCCCAGCCTGGATCGCAAAACTTGAGGAGCGAGGTTGTATTGTTTACACGTGAAATAAGCATACTGATCCTATCCTGCCACGAATGAGCGCGAATTTCGCGAAAATTTCAGAAGGATTCGCGCCAATTCGCCAAATTCGCGGCTGAATATGTTTCTGAGGAAGTTCGATCTAAAACTCCTCTAAGGATTTCAGGCTAGAATGGGGAAATTAGTTCACTTGATTCCTGTCGAGATAAGCAAATCCATATTTAAAGATCCTGCGTAACTTCTTACAAATTATTTAATTCGTGATTCAAGAGAGCTGCACAATGAAAAAATCAAGATATTACTGGTTTGGACTGATCGTTTCATTCTCATTAATATTAAACGCCTGCGGTACAACCCGCGAGCCGGGACTGGCCCAGGGACCGATCATCGCCCCTGCCTCAGAAACGCCCCTCCCGGTACCGACCGCCAGCGAAACCCCAACGCAAATCCCGACGATTGCACCGACCGCGACGCCTGTACCGCATCCGCTCCAGATCGAAGCGATGCGGGCGCGTGAATACCCCGGCAGCGACATCGTGATCGAGGAAACCCTGGATCCCGGCGTAAGTTACAGCCGCTATTATGTTTCCTATCTGTCTGAGGGATTAAAGATTTATGCGCTGATGACGGTTCCCAACGGCGAGAAACCCGTCACAGGTTGGCCCGTCATCATCTTCAACCACGGCTATATTCCACCGGCTGTGTACCGCACAACAGAACGCTATATTGCCTATGTGGATCTGATCGCGCGCAGCGGCTACATTGTCTTCCGTTCGGATTACCGCGGCCACGACCGGTCCGAAGGGGAGGCCGGGGGTGCGTACAGCAATCCGGGTTACACCGTGGATGTTCTCAACGCGGTCACGTCGATGAAACGTTATCCAGACGCCGACCCGAATCGGATCGGTATGTGGGGCCATTCAATGGGCGGATATATTACCCTCCGCTCGATGGTGATCACCCAGGATAT
>DASTJG010000161.1:0-3226 GCA_035716785.1 Anaerolineales bacterium | reverse complement strand
CGCCGCAGTTATGTTTGGCGAAGACCTGGATCTCTTCGTCGTTGACCCAGACCGCGTGCGCGAACCAGACGTCATTCCCCACCCAATCCACTTCCTGCATGTATCCAACGGGGCGATGCCCGAAGCGCTGCAGGCAGAACTGTTCCTCGTCTTCGGTCTCGGCGAGATGCGTGTGCAGGTGAACGCCGTATTGGCGCGCCAGTTTGGCGGACTGCTTCATCAGGTCGCTGGTGACACTGAAGGGCGAGCACGGCGCCAGGACGATCTGCACCATAGCGCTGGTCTTGGCGTCGTGATATTTCTCGATGAGCCGCTGGGAATCCTTGAGGATGGAATCCTCGCTGTCCACAACGGAATCAGGCGGAAGTCCGCCCTGGGACTGCCCCAGGCTCATCGAGCCGCGCGAAGCCTGCAGACGAAGTCCGACTTCTTTGGCCGCGGCGATCTCATCGTCCAGTTTCGAGCCGTTGGGGAACAGATAGAGGTGGTCGGAGGCGGTTGTGCAGCCCGAGAGGGCCAGTTCCGAAAGCGCGGTCTGCGTCGAGATGAAGATATCTTCGGGGGTCAGGCGGGCCCAGATGGGATAGAGCGTCGTCAGCCAGTTGAAGAGATTGGCATCCTGCGCGGCGGGAACGGCGCGCGTGAGGGTCTGGTAGAAGTGATGATGCGTGTTGACCAGCCCCGGCAGGACGATGTGCCCCTTGAGATCGAGCACTTCATCAGCTGTGGAGGGCAATTCGCTCAGCGGTCCCACTTCCTGGATGAGTCCGCGGCGAATAAAAAGACCACCCTCGGGGATCTCCCGCTGATGGTCATCCATTGTGACGATGTAGGCATTCTTGACGAGTAGTGTAGTCATGTAGTCTGGTGGCTGTTCGTTGGCTAGTCGATCTTTGAGCCCGCCCGACTGCAAGACGACTAGACTATATTTGTCTGACAACTTATAGTTTAGCAAAAAAAGGGGAGGATGTCAACGACAAGTTTTTTTGCAGAATTTAACTCACTGGTGAAAACAATCTGCAAGATCGTACAATCGTTGTAGGCAATTCATCGGTGTTCAGTCATCCTTGTTTAGAGTACGATTTACAGAAGACACAAAGGAGATGCTGCCATGACTGTTCCTCGATTGATCGGGATCATCTTCATCTTTATTTGCACCACAATCGCCTGGGCGATCCTGGGCACGAGCGTGATGGTGCGAACGAATTCCGGTTACACCCAGCTCAACCAGCGGGTGGAAGACCTGTGGGGTTCGGAGCACTACCAAAGGGCACCCACTGTCGCGCTGAAAACGATCGAAACGGATGGAAACAGGGAGAAGGAAGTGATTACCCCTGTCGAACTGGACTCCAGCAACATCCAGGTGGACCTGCGTTTGCAGCATCGCCGCAAGGGATTGTTGTGGTACTCCACCTACGATGTGGATTTCGCGGCAGACTATGTGTTCAAGAATCCTCTGAATGAACCTGCCGAAGGGACGATTACCTTCTTCTTCCCCTCCTCCGGCACGATCTACGACGGATTTGAGTTCCGCGTCGACCAGACGGATATTACCGCGAATGCCGATAACTCTTATGAAGGACTTAAAGCCGTCGTCGATATCCCAGCCCGGGGTGAAATACCGATCCATGTCGCATACAAATCGCGCGGCCTGGATCGCTGGGTCTACAGTTTTTCAGATGGCATCACGACAGTCAGGAATTTTTCACTGAAAGCTGTCACTGACTTCAGTGAATATGATTTCCCGCCGCAGACGATCTCCGCCTCCTCCAAAACACCCTCAAAGAACGGGTGGACGCTGGAATGGAAATTTAACAACCTGGTCTCTGACTTCGATATCGGCGTGCAAATGCCCACGAAGCTCAATCCCGGTCCGCTCGCCAGCCGCATGAGTTACTTTGCGCCCGTTTCTCTGCTATTCTTTTTCACGACACTGATCGTGCTGGGAGCTGTACGAGACCGAAACCTGCATCCCATGCACTATTTCTTCCTGGGTGCAAGTTTCTTTTCATTCCATATTCTATTTGCCTATCTCGTGGATCACATGTTGCTGGAAGTCGCTTTTATTATTGCATCCATTGTGTCGATGGCGCTCGTGGCAACCTACTTGTATCGGGCCGCCGGAGGTCGCTTTGCGCTTTGGGTCAGCGGTGCACAATTGATATTCCTGGTACTGTTCTCGTACGCCTTTTTCTTCGAAGGATACACTGGTCTGGTGATCACCATCGGAGCGATCATCACCCTGGCGATCCTGATGCAGTTGACTGCCAAAGTGGATTGGACGGAAGTTTTCCGCAAAAAGGATCCAGCGAGCCAGCCAGTGAAGTAAAGTCCCATACCTGGTTTCTCCTCCCCGCCTCCCGGCGGGGTTTTGATTTGACCTCACCCCTGCCCTCCCCTTTGGGGGTGCTTCGCGATCTCCCCGCTTCGATTGCGTAGCACTCAGTGCGAACGGAGAGGGGTATGCATCCACCTTACAACGTTTTTATCCCCGCGTATTTTGACCCAGTAGTGTGTTACACTGAATTCGGCGTTAATAAACAATAAGTTTGTCATCTGGGGGAAACGGAGGATGTTCCAGAGGGAGCATCCATTAAGACCCGGCCCATGCGTAGAACAGGCTCGCTTAGCAGCAAAGGATCAATATTATGAATAATAGTGAAACCGTACAAGTCCTCATGGATTCCGTCCAGAAGGGCAATTTCGAGCATGCCAGAACCATGCTTGCAGATGATTTTCAACTCAGTGGTCTGGTCTCTGAGCCGATTAACGCCGAAACCTGGCTGGGGATGGGTGCCAGTCTGGGGATGGCATTCACAAACCTGAACTATCATTTCAAAGTGGACAGCTCGGAGGGTGATGTTGTCAATACCACGTCACAGCTGAGCGGTACCAACAGCGGGGCACTCGATCTCACCGGCTTGCGTATGGGTGTGATCTCCGCTACCAACAGGAAATTTTCCACGGTTCAGGAAAATACGAAAATAACCTTTAGAGACGAGAAGGTGAAATCATGGGTGATTGAGCCAACCGAAGGTGCAGGCCTGAAAGCGATGCTGGGGCAGCTTGGAGTCGCATTACCGACCGCGTACGCTGCTTCGAAAGCTGTACGTCACAAATAAAAGTCAACCCCGCCTCACAGCGGGGTTTTTGATTGACCCCACCCCTATCCCCTCTCCCTTAGCTCTCTTCGGGCAATCTTCCCGCTTCGACTTCGGGCTACGCC
>DASTJG010000160.1:0-4232 GCA_035716785.1 Anaerolineales bacterium | reverse complement strand
CTGAAGCGCCGGTCGCGGCGGCTGAAGCTGCTCTGGTTCAAGCCCCTGCCGGGGAAACACCTGTTGAGGAGAAACCGGCCAAGAAAGAGCCAAAGGGTAAGGTTGTCGAGGAAACCGAGGACGATGAGCACAAGGATGGCGTCTCGCTGGATGAGCTCTTCTCGATGAAGCCCGAGATCTTCCAAACCACTACTGCCGAAGATGAAGATTCTGCAGATAAGAAAAAAGGCAAGAAGGGTAAGAAGAAGAGTGTCGAGTTGGTGCTTGACGAGGAACGCGGTGAGGTTGTCGGGCGCAAGAAGCACAAGCGCGGCGATGACGATCTCGGTGAAGATTGGTAGTATAGTTAAGTGCCGCGTAAATTACTAGCCAGGAATGTTGATTTTGTCTTTCGTTGCTTGGAAATGTTTAGTAATTTACCAAACCAGCGGCAAGCGTCGTTGCGCTTTGCAACCCCGCCGACATCTGTACCAAACGCAGTATGGTACAGTGCAGGTGAGGCGGCGGGGCAATGACTTGAGATGAAGGTGTCTAAGAAAACTGTCCAGCGTGTAAAACATGTACCCCAGCGGACGTGCGTGGGCTGTCGTGAAGTCCTGCCCAAGCGCAAGATGGTTCGTCTTGTGAAAAGTGTCGATGGTGTACAGATAGACCCAACCGGCAAACTTCCCGGGCGGGGAGCCTATCTGCACGATCGGCGGGACTGCTGGGAGCGCGGCCTGAAAGGCGCGCTGGGTCATGCCCTGAAAGCTTCCCTGACGGAAGCGGACCGCGCTCGACTGGAAGAATTTGCGAGCACTCTGCCCGTGGAGACAGAGGCTGTGGGGGCCGGTGAGTAATGTGATCGACTGAAATCGCTCATGGGACTCACCGGCAAATGAGCAATGGCTTGTCTGCAAGTTGCTTGTTTGAAGTTTGTGTTTATGGAGGTAGTCCTATGAGTAACAATGGAAACAAGATCGAACTGCCAACCAGTATCGTGATCCGCGATCTGGCGCAGAAGATCGAAAAAAGTCCCATAGACCTCATTAAAAAACTGATGTCCAACGGTGTCATGGCAACCATCAATCAAGCTGTGGACTTTGATACCGCCGCGATCGTTGTGGCGGAATATGGTTTTGAGGCTGTCCCTGAGGTCGTGGAAGAAGTTGTTGTGGAAACCGGTGAAGTGCCTCTGTGGCGCCGGATGATCGCCGGGGAGGATGAAGCAAAGCTGATCAATCGTCCGCCGGTTGTGACGATCCTGGGTCATGTGGATCATGGCAAGACCAGCCTGCTGGATGCCATCCGGCAGACGGATGTGGCAGCCGGGGAGGCAGGCGGGATCACCCAGCATATCGGCGCCTATCAGGTTGAGTTAAAAGGCAAACTCATCACATTCCTGGATACGCCGGGTCATGCCGCGTTCACGCAGATGCGGGCGCGCGGCGCCCAGGGCGCGGATATCGTGGTGCTGGTCGTTGCCGCGGACGATGGGGTGATGCCGCAGACCCGTGAGGCGATTGCCCATGCGAAGGCCGCGCGTGTGCCGATCATGGTGGCGTTGAACAAAATCGACAAACCCAATGCCAACCCGGAACATGTGAAACAGCAACTGGCTGAACAGGAACTCGTCCCGGATGACTGGGGCGGAAGTACGATGGTCATCCCCGTTTCAGCGAAGCAGAAAAAAGGTATTGAGGATCTGCTCGAAGGGATTTTGCTGGTGGCTGATAATACTTCGATCAAAGCAAATCCCGGCGGCAAAGTGATCGGAACGGTGATCGAAGCCGAATTGGATAAGTCCAAAGGCGTGATGGCGACCCTGCTGGTTCAAAATGGAACGCTTGAGTCTGGCGATATTGTTGTGGCTGGAACGGCTCACGGCAGGTTGCGTGCCCTCTCTGATTTTAAAGGCAAGCCTGTCAAGAAGGCGGGTCCCTCCACACCGGTGGCAGTCATGGGGCTCAGCGATGTGCCTTCTGCCGGCGACCTGTTCGAGGTTGTTGAGTCTGAAAAAGAAGCACGCCTGATCGTTGCGGAGCGTTCGGCGCTGGCGAAGTCTCAGGCGCAGTCGAAGAAGAAAATGTCGCTCGAGGATCTGTTCGCCAATGTCAAAGCCGGTGAGGCGCAGGAACTGAATCTCATCGTCAAAGCGGATGTACAGGGTTCACTCGACCCGATCGTCAGCGAGCTGAATAAGCTTGGCGAGGGCGAGATCGGGATCAAGATCCTTTATGCGGAAACAGGCAACATTGGTGAGAATGATGTCATGCTGGCCTCCGCCTCGAGTGCTATCATCATCGGCTTCAACGTGCAGGCAGATGTCTCTGCGCGGCGTGTGGCGGAAAAGGAAGGCGTGGATATCCGCCTTTACGAGATCATCTACCGCATGACCGAGGATATCGAAAAGGCCTTGAGCGGCATGCTCGAGCCCGAAACCAAGGAAAAGGTGATCGGGCGTGCACAGGTGCTGGCGGTATTCACTGCCTCCAAATTTGGCAAAGTTGCCGGATGTCGCGTGACGGATGGCGAATTGCGCCGCAATGCAAAGGTACGCCTCTATCGCGGCACTGATCTCGTATATGAAGGTGACATGGGCTCCCTGCGCCACGAGAAGGATGATGTTCGAGAAGTGAAGCAGGGCTATGAGTGTGGCGTTGGTTTCAAGAGCTTCAACGATATTCAGGTCGGCGACCAGCTGGTCTGCTATGTCATTGAAAAGTCATAGTTGGAACTATTCGACCACCGGGCAATCGTAAATCGAAAATATGAAATCGTAAATCAAAAATGCCAAGTGGAATTCGACTTCAGCGGATCGCGGATCGTATCCGCCAGGAACTCTCGGAGATGCTGATCCGTGAGATCAGTGACCCGCGCCTGAAACAAATTTTCGTCACAGACGTCAAAATAGATAAGGAACTTGCGTACGCGGATGTCTTTGTCTCTGCGATCGAAGGTGTGGAGCGCTCTGCTGACGTGCTCGCGGGACTTGAGTCTGCTTCCGGTTTCCTGAGGCGGACTCTTGCCGCCCGCGTCGAACTGCGCGCCTTTCCACGTTTGCGGTTCCACTGGGATGTGACACCGGAAAATGCAGATCGCATCGAAAAAATCCTTGCGGATTTACGGAAAAAGAAATAGACTCTGTATCTCGCAGGAAACAGCTTATAGAGTGCCGCACAATTTTGTAAATTCGAAATTTGAAGATCGGTTTACAAAACCATACCAAAGCTTACTTGGTAATGAAACAAGCGGTAGAGCTCAAGAGGAAATTCCATAGCATGAATAATGTGAAAACCGGGGCAATTAAAGAACGGCTGGATAAATCAAGGAACGTGATCGTTGCCTCACACGTCCGGCCAGATGGAGATGCAATCGGCTCCCTGCTGGGTTTGGGCCTGGCGTTGCGAGATGCAGGCAAATCCGTGCAGATGGTTCTGGTGGACGGCGTCCCTGCCTCATTCAGGCATCTGGAAGGCAGCGAACTGATCGTCAGGGAACCAACGGAGGAACATGATACGTTCATCACCGTGGACTGTGCTGATTTCAAACGTGTAGGGAAGGTCTTCGAAAGCTTCGGTGGGCCCGATATCAATATCGATCATCATATAACCAACGAGAGATTTGGAAAATTTAACCTGATCGAACCGGATGAAGTAGCTACGGCAGCCATCCTGACCAATCATTTACCCGAATGGGGTTACAAGATCACCAGACCGGTTGCCGCGGCGTTGCTGACCGGTATCGTCACAGACACACTTGGGTTCCGTACACCAAACACAAATCCATCAGCCTTGCGTTTATGTGCTGCGCTCATGGAGACCGGGGTGGACATGCCTGACCTGTATATGAAATCCCTGGTGAAAAAATCATTTCCGGCCGCACGTTACTGGGGGGCCGGGCTTTCCAGTTTGCAGCAGAAGAATGGAATTGTGTGGGCTACTCTCACGAAGGAGGATCGCAAGAGATCCGGCTATGGCGGCAACGATGATGCCGATCTGATCAATATGATTTCATCCATCGATGGAAACAAGGTTGGCATGATCTTTGTTGAGCAAAACGATCAGCACGTCAAGATCTCCTGGCGGGCATTGGAACCGGGCATCGATGTGTCAAAGGTGGCGAAACATTTCAAGGGTGGCGGTCATGCCGCAGCGGCGGGAGCCGATATCCCTGGCACGTTAAGCGAAGTCCAGCCATTAGTGTTAAAAACCACACAGGAAATGTTATCCATCTAATTTCTCATGTCTAAT
>DASTJG010000159.1:0-2059 GCA_035716785.1 Anaerolineales bacterium | reverse complement strand
CCACCGCGCCGAATAGGATCGCGCGCGTCGCCATGTCAAGGTCGGCCTTCTCCGAGACAATAATGCCGTTGTTGCCGCCCAGTTCAAGAATGGTGCGTCCAAAACGACGCGCAACCGTCTCAGAGACATGCACGCCGATCTGTGTCGAACCGGTGAACGAGACGAGCTTGACGCGCGGGTCGTTGAGCAGCAGCTCGCCCACATCCCGGCCCGATCCGATGGCCAGGTTGAAGATCCCGCACAGGCCATGGTCAGACATGACCTTGTTGGCAATGTGCGTCACCGCAATAGCAGTCAGGGGTGTGTAGGACGATGGCTTCCAGATCACTGTATCTCCACAAATTGCCGCCAGGGTCGAATTCCAGGACCAGACCGCGACCGGGAAGTTGAACGCGGTCACCAGTCCCAGAATGCCCAACGGATGCCACTGCTCGTACATCCGATGGGCCGGACGTTCTGAGTGCATGCTCAGGCCATACAACATCCGGGACTGACCAACTGCGAAATCGCAGATGTCGATCATTTCCTGCACTTCGCCATGTCCCTCCACGCGGATCTTACCCATTTCCACGGTCACCAGATCGCCGAGAGGTTCCTTTAGTTCCCGCAAGGCATCGCCGAGATCGTGAATAACTTCACCTCGCTTGGGCGCCGGCACCTCACGCCACTTCAAGAATGTCTGTTGGGCCGTCGCGGCGACTTTCTCGTATGTCTCCGCAGTTGCCTGAATCACCTTGGCGAGTGCTTCGCCTGTGGCAGGGTTGTATGAAATCAATTCCCTGCCTTTGGGGTCCATGAGCCAGTCACCAGGACCGGTACAGGCTCCGGCATTGACAGGTTGAATATTCAGCTTTTCAAGAAGGCTTTTCATAAGAGCTCCATTCAATTTGGAATAACAATAAAACACATCCTCGGAACGTTTTATAGCCCGAGGATGTGTCTGTTATGTCGCCTTGTCAACTTTGATGGCGCAGGCTTTATATCAAATCTTTTCAGCGGGAAGGGAGGGATTCGAACCCTCGGTGGACCGGAGCCCACAACGGTTTTCGAGACCGTCCCATTCAACCACTCTGGCACCTTCCCAAGCCAATTTTCGATTTCAGATTTACGATTTTAGATTTTGCATCCATCAACCGTAAATCAACAATCGTAAACCAATTAGCGGCGAGATTATAACTCAAATTTCCACGCTCGAATGCAGTTCGGGATAATAGACCTCGCGCATCTTCTTGTCGGCCAACTTTTCCATGAGGGCGGCTGCCGGCCGTTCTTCGCCATGCACCAGGAACACTTTCTTCGCAGTCTTTTGCGTAGACCTAGCGTAGTCTACAAGCAGATCCTGTCCGGCGTGACCGGACAGACCGCCGATCGTTGCGATCTCTGCCCTCACTGTGTAAGGCTCACCGAAGATCTTGATATGTTTCTCACGATCAGCCAGGCGTCGGCCCAGGGTGTAGGGAGCCTGCCAGGAGACAATGCAAACCGTGTTCAAGGGGTTTTCGATATTGTTTCTCAGGTGGTGCAGGATCCTTCCCACCTCTGCCATGCCCGAAGCTGAGATAATAATCATCGGGTCCTTGCGGAGATTTAGCGCCTTTGACTCTTCCACGGATTGCACGTAGGTCAACATCTTGAAATCCAGAGCAGGATGGCGCGCCTGCTGTACGAACCAGCGCGTCTCGGCATCGAAGCATTCCGGGTGCCTCGTGAACACATTCGAGGCATTGACCGCCAGCGGGCTATCCACAAAGACCGGCACCGGCGGAACATGGTTTGCATACATCATCATATTGAGGTGATAGACCAATTCCTGTGTGCGCCCCACAGCAAAGGCAGGGATGATTACCTTGCCGCCGCGCTCGATGGTGCGCTCAACAACCGCACGGAATTCTTTGAACGCCAGGCCGGGGTCATTATGCGGTTTGTCACCGTAGGTGCACTCCATCAACAGATACTCAACCTTCTCGGGCAAGATGGGGTCACGCAGCAGTGGCAATTTATAGCGGCCGATATCCCCGGAGAACCAGAACCGTATTTTTCGTCCTTTTTCATCGATCTC
>DASTJG010000158.1:0-2986 GCA_035716785.1 Anaerolineales bacterium | reverse complement strand
CTGATGGCCTTTGGGGCAACCAAAATGGCAAATCTTTTATTCACATTTGCACTGGCACGCCAACTGGAAAGTACAGGAATCACTGTCAATGCCATTCACCCCGGCCTGGCCCGTTCCGGCCTGATGAAAGAAGCGTTTGCTCCCCTGCGCCTGTTCAGCTGGCTGATGGCGCGGCCGGCAGACCGGATCACGGAACCTATCGTCCGCGCCGCGACGGCACCGGAATTCGAAAAGACGACCGGAAAATTCCTGCACAACGGGAAGGAGATCGAAGCGCCTGCTTATGCCTATGACCAGAATGCCCAGCAAAGATTGTGGGAAATCAGTGAGTCACTTACCCAGCTAACCTCCACAAAAGGGGTGCTGCCTATCAATGATCCTCACCTCGAACACGATGGTCGTTGACCAGGGACGATATCATTAAAACCATACAGTCCGTGTCATCGCACGGACTGTATATTCAGGGAGGAGAAAATCGCTTCGATTACGCCGGGGGGAGGAGAACTGCATCGATCACATGGATCACGCCATTGGACGTCTCGATATCGGTGATGATCACTTCCACATTATCATTCAGGAAAACCTTGCCATCTTCCACTTTGATGGTCGCATCCTTGCCCAGGACGGTCGGGGCGCTGGTCAGGCCAACTACGTCCGAAGCCATCACTTTGCCGGAAACAACATGGTAGAGCAGGATGTCGGTCAGTTGCTGTTTGTTCTCAGGCAGAAGCAGGCTATCGAGGGTACCTGCGGGGAGAGCCGCAAAGGCATCGTCGGTGGGGGCGAAAACGGTGTAGGGACCTTCACCTTTCAACGTCTCAACCAGACCCGCCGCCTGGACTGCCGCGACAAGGGTGGTGAAACGCCCATCGCTGATGGCGGTATCGACGATATCCATCTGTCCCGTGGCAGCTTCATCGGAAGCGGGGAGAAGGACCGCATCGATCACGTGGATCACACCGTTGGAGGCCTCGATATCCGTAATGACGACCTTAACATTCTCATTCAGGTACACATCACCCATATCAGCCTTGATATCGATCTGTTTCCCTTCGAGGGCAGTATCTGCCGCCTGGCCATTCAGCCCGACCACATCCTCCGCCATCACCTTGCCGGGGACGACATGATAGAGCAGGATATCGGTCAGCTGCTGCTTGTTCTCAGGCAGAAGCAGGCTGTCGAGGGTACCTGCGGGGAGAGCTGCAAAGGCATCGTCGGTGGGGGCGAAGACGGTAAAGGGACCCTCACCGCTCAACGTCTCAGCCAATCCCGCGGCCTGAACGGCGGCGACCAATGTGGTAAAGCGGCCATCTTCCACGGCAATATCAACAATGTTCCTGGAGACAGGCTCTTCCGTCGGCTCCGGGGTGGCGGTTGGCTTCGGCATGCTGGTCGGCGCTGCAGTGGGGGTTGCAGGCGCAGCACAGGCTGCCAAAACCAGGGCAAGCACAATAAACACGAACACGGACTTTGTTTTCATCTCTTTCACTCCTAAAATCTTGTTTATGATTTGTCCAGATTTTGTCCAGAACATGTCTATATTTTACAGGTTTTGCACAGGTTGTCAATCGCTGGAGGTAAGCTCTTAGGAAACTCTAATCCCCTATCCAAAAAACAGCCCCGCTTTGCGGGGCTGCTCATCTCACTTTGCTTTTGTCAGCGCGAACTTCTCTTTTCCGATCCGGTAATTGCCATTCTGTTTGAGTACCTGATCCAGGACATCTTCAGGGATATCGACAAACGTTACCTTGTCCTCGATGCGGATCTTCCCGATCGTGTACCCCGGGATGTTGGCATGGAAGGCGATCGTGCCGACGATGTCATTCGGACGGATGCCCTGTGCTTTGCCTTTGTTCAGCTTCAAGCGGACCATCCCCTCTTCATGCGATGCGTCGCCGCGCCGCCGTGCGTTGTCTCCCTTTCCTGTTCCCTCGCGCCGCCCAAAGGGCTCCCGTTTGCCTCCGCGTGGAAATTCCTTTCCGCCCCTTTCGTTGCCTCGCCCCTCCCTGCGGTCATCAACACGAGCTTTGACTTCCTGAACGTCGGCAATCGGTCTTTGCTTCTCATCCGCGCGCGCGATCTTGATCGCTGCGGCTGCAATATTTAGCGGATCATGCCCGGCCTCGATCAATTCCTGCACCATTTCCAGCTCGCGTTTATAACGTCCGCGCCCGAGCCAGATTTTCAGGTTTTCAACCACCTGTGACTCGCGATGTTTAACGATGTCACCTGTAGTGGGTAGTTCCATCTTTTTGATGGGCTGCTTGGTAAGCGCTTCCACTTCGCGCAAACGGCGTTTATCACGCGGTGAGATTAGTGTAATGGCAATGCCTGTTTTTCCGGCACGGCCTGTCCGCCCAATACGATGAATGTAGACTTCGGCATCATCGGGTAGATGATAGTTGAAGACGTGTGAAATATCTTCGATGTCCAATCCGCGCGCCGCGACGTCCGTTGCGACAAGTACTTTTAATTGATTGGCACGGAAACGCCCCAGTACGCGTTCGCGCGCGTTCTGGTCCAGGTCGCCGTGGATGGCTTCGGCCGGGATACCGCGTACCACCAGCTCGTTGGCGAGCGTCGCGGTCTCGGCGCGGGTGCGGGCAAAGATCAGCGCGCTCTTGATCGGCTCGATCTCGAAGAGACGCGTCAGGGCGTTGGTCTTGTCCCCTTCGTGAACGAGATAGTAACGTTGTTCGGTCGAGGCCAGGGTTAGCGTATCTCGTTTAATATTGACATGCTGAGGGTCCCGCATGAATCGGTTGGCAAGAGAGCGGATGCGCGGGGGCATGGTGGCGGAAAACAGTGCGGTTTGCCTCTCAGCGGGAGTTTCCGCAAGGATCTTTTCCACATCTTCCATGAAACCCATGTTGAGCATTTCATCGGCTTCGTCGAGCACGAGCGTTTTGACATGTTTGAGATTGAGGGCTTTGCGTTCCACCAGGTCGAGCAGGCGGCCGGGCGTGCCCACCACCACATCCACGCC
>DASTJG010000157.1:0-4380 GCA_035716785.1 Anaerolineales bacterium | reverse complement strand
CCATTGCCCGCGCCCAGATCGATAATTTTCAACGAACGTTCAAGCGGAGATTGCAATCGGGTAAGCACATTCTTTGTGAGAACGCTGAAACTGCGGGAACGAATGCGCCAGTCCGCCTGAAAACGGCCGCTCAGATCCTTGAACGGCAGGGCGCGGTAATAATCCGCCGAGGTGCTGCCGCGCCCCTCGGCGCGGCGAACAGCCTCATAGTCCGCGATGAAGCGAGCGTAGTGGGCTTCGCTTTCGGGCAGAAGGAAGCGCCAGACACCATCCACTTTCTGGAATTCCAACCCATCCTGCGGGCAAGTGACCCTGTCCGGAAAATTTCGTTCGAGTGGCGTCTGGCAGCGCGGGCAGATGAAGAAATCCTGTTTCATGCCCGGCTCAGCACCTCGATCGCCGCGGCATAAACGATTTCCAGCGAACGCATGATGTCATCGAGCCGCTCAGGGGTCTGCCAGCGGAGGGTTGCAAGGCTATCCATGCCGATCACCACAGAAGCCGTCTGCACGGCACGCACCTGCCCGACGGTGAACAACCCTGCCGATTCCATTTCGACCGTCTTCACACCCTCGGCCTGATATTGCATCACTTCTGCGCGCGTCTCACGATAAGGTGCGTCGGTGGTCCAGGTTGTGCCGACAGTACACTGCGCGCCGCGTACCCGAATTGCATCTACCAGTTCATTGACCAGCAATCCATCTGCATCTATGTGTTTTGCAGAAGGCAAATAATGATGCGAGGCGCCCTCATCCCGGATGGCGCTATTGCACACCACAATATCTCCTGGTTGGATGTCCTTTTGAAGCGTCCCGCCCCAGGTCATCAGGATCATTTTCTTCGCGCCCATCACAGCGAGTTCTTCCGCCAGTTCCATGACCATCGGCGATCCGCCGCCAAAACTCGTCAGCACGGCCACTTTGCCTTTTGTCTTCTTCACGGAGTAGACATCCGCGTTCATCGCGCCGGCCCGCGCGACAGGAATGCGCCAGCGCATGCGATGCGGCAGGCCACGCTCCAGACAGAACAGCACACCTTCGGGTTTGACCTTGGGCATGCGCCCGAGCCGCGCCCGGTACGCGACCAGGTCGTCCGCGGTTAGCAGCGACTCGAGGTTGTGTTTGTCAGGGTAATTGGGGAAACTCAACGCTTGCTCCTTCGTAGGGCGAGACGCTACGCGTATCTCGCCGTACGCATCGTCAGAATATAAAAATCCCCCCAGCCATTCCAGGGCCAGCGCGGGGACAACTTATCATCCAACCAGCTCAATACGCCATACAAACGCGGATGCCATTTGGCAAAGTTCTTGCTTTCGGCGGTGGGCGTGAGCACGGATAATCCCTCAAGAGCAAGCAACTCAAAATCATTTCCAAACCATTGCATAATCTGCCTCGGCGAAAAATAATAGACATCGAAACTCAGTCCTTCGAGATTGGCCCGCACCCGGCTACGCGAGAAGCGCCGGAACGCCAGCGCGAAATTCCCGCGCAAGACCTCCGCCAGTTCCCACAAACAGACATGCGGCATCAGCACCCAGGTCACAACCCCGCCGGGTTTAAGAACTTTCGGCAGTTGACGGATCACAGGTGTCAAATCGGGAACACAATTGAGCCCGCCCAGATCCGAGAAGACCGCATCAAACGGCGCGCCCCGCACACCTTCCAATGAAAGGAAAGATCGCTCTTCCATACTCACACGGTCGTGCAATCCCAGGGTGTTTACTTTGTCCTGCAAACGATTCAACATTCCCGGCGCAATATCCGTGGCATGGACAAAGTAGCCGCGCTGCGCCAGTTGGACCGCGTCCGTGCCGGTGCCGGCATTGAGCTCGAGGATATGCGCACCGCGCGGGACATGGCGCATCACATGAGCATAGACCTTGTTCCGCATCCGCGTGAGATGGGGGTGATCCTCGGCGAACGAGTCGTATTTCTCAGCCGTGCGCGAGAAAGCCTCAGCAATGGTATCGAGCGGAAGCTCGCTCATCGTTGTTCATCCTGTGGAGTGGGCGTCGCGGCGGCTTCGTGAGGCAGGTGCGGCAGGGAGGCCACATTAATTTGCGAGTTCGCAGTCAGGGAGTTCAACTGCATTCTTGCAATGGGCAGCGTGAGCAGGTTATACCCAAGCCTTACCAGCGCGCGCGGACTCTTCAATGACTTCCAGGCCTTGCGCGCCCGAAATTCCTTGTGGACCACGCTGTGCAGTTTGCGATAGAACTCTGTCGAGAACGGACCCCGATACAACATTGCGAGGTCATCCGAGTCGCGCCAGTTCTGTTTCTCGCCCAGTTGTTCGCGCACGGTCTCATAAAATTTTGTGCCGGGCATGGGATACGAAACGGAAATGCCGATGTCATCCGGGTCGGCATCGCGCACCAGTTGAATGGTTCGTTCGATGTCTGCGCGCGTCTCGCCGGGATAACCGAACTGCAAAAAGAAACCTACACGGATTCCCACGCGCTTCAGTCGTCGCGCGGCTTCATGGATCTGTTCGACGCGCGTGCCCTTGTCCATGGCATCCAGGATCGCCTGCGAGCCGGACTCGGCGCCCAACCAGACCGTCTGTGCGCCGGCACGCTTCAGCGCCTCGACTTCGCCTTCGCGCACCAACAGGTCGGCGCGGCTGAGGCACTTAAACGGAATCAAACTTCCCGGCGCGTGCAGCGCATCCGCAAAGCGCGGCAGCCAGCCGGGTTTGAGTCCCAGAATGTCATCGGCAAACCAGATGTGATCGGGATGGTAGGTTTCCTTCAACCACTTCATCTCTGCGGCAACGTTTTCGGGCGAACGCGAATGATAACGCTGCCCCCAGATCGGCTTGGCGCACCAGTTACAGTGGAACGGACAGCCGCGCGTCGTGACCATGTTCATCGAAAAATATCCATGCCGCTTCAGCCAGATGGCGCGATACTTTTCGACGTCCACCAGATCCCAGGCAGGAAACGGCAGCGCGTCGAGGTTGGAAATGTCGGGACGACGCGGGTTACGATTGATGATTTTCGATTTTCGATTTTCGATTGATGATTGATATGCCAGCCCCAAAACAGATTTCAAATCCGCTTCGCGGCCCGCCGACAACTGACCCAGCAATTCGATCAGCGTTTCCTCCCCCTCGCCGATCAAGACATAGTCCGCGCCGTGCGCCAGATAGATTTGATCATGGTCTGTGGCGTCTGCGCCGCAAAGGATCACGGTGCAGCCATGTGACTTTGCCATGTCGATCATTCGGAAAGCGGCTTCGCGCATCCTCAGCAGACACATCTTGGAAAGATAGTTGAAATTATCTTCGTAGAGAATCGCGTACTGCGGCTGATGTTCATCAAGCATTTTCCCCCATTCCTCTTCCGACTCTGCCAGCATCGCGTCGAACAACGCCACCTCATATCCATGTTGCCGCAAGTAGCTTGCAGCATACAGCGTCCCCAGCGGCGGATAGGGTTGCATCGCCTCCCAGAGCTTTGGATCGAACCGCAGGAAGTAAGACTGACCGAGCAGGATCTGCGTCATACCGTTCCCGCAGCGGCTTCTTCAACTGTTTTTTGCAAACGGAGGGCTAAAGCTGTCACTACATTTTCACCATGCCGGTCGATATGACCCTTGCAAACATCCGCTGAAAAATAAGATTCAAAACTGGCAGATTGTTCGCGGGTCAGCCGTGCAACTTTGCGCTTCATCTCCCATTTCTCGAGCCAATCCCCAAACGGAAGGCCCAGGAGAAACTCCAAAACACTTTGGATCATCGAGCGATTTTGCAGAGGCTTCACGCCCGGCGGCAGCCCAGGTTCCATGAAGATATTAGGCAGATAATCGTTCATCCAGCGGTTGAGACGGCGCATTTTATGGTAAATTTCCATCCCCGAAAGCGGGATCATCTGCGCCAGTTCATGTGCCACGTACAACGACCGTTCCTGCAATTCCAACGCGTGGGTCGTGACGAGGTAGTTCGGGCAGAGGCGTACCCCCTCCAGCTTTGCGAACCGCGCCACCAGCAGAGACAAGGCGCGGCAGAGCCAGAGACGATCCGGCGCGGTGACGATCATGTAGTCCACGTCCCTGCCTTCGTCGACGTTATTCATCGCCAACGAACCGGTGACTGCCACCATCCGCACGAAGGGCAGCCAGGCGATGATCCGTCCGTAACGCAGGGCTTGCGGCCACAATCGTTTCGCAACTTCGGCGCGGCGTTTGCGGATCTCGACTATTTTTTCCCTGCCGCGCAGGGTAAAATAGCATTCAACTCGTGCAAAGAGGGTTTCATCCGCCAGGGCTTGAGCCACCTCCTCTAAGGAAGCACTCATCGAAGTGAGATAACAATAGACCTCACCCGCGGTCAACGGGTAATCAAATACGTCAGAGTAGGCAATTGTGTGAAAAACGGAGT
>DASTJG010000156.1:0-18568 GCA_035716785.1 Anaerolineales bacterium | reverse complement strand
ACGCTCTTGTCTGCATGGCTGTCTGGTTGTGCTACAGTGCCCGTACTACTACCGACAAAATCCTGGCGATCATTCCTCCCATCTCCTGCTTTGTAGCTGCCGGCTTCGAACACAGCATTGCCAATATGTACTTCATCCCGATCGGGCTGTTCGTTAAGCAATTTGGTGATGCCAAGTTCTTTGAGATGATCGGCAAGACCGCCGCTGACTTCCCCAACCTGACCTGGGGCAATTTCTTTATCAAGAACCTGCTGCCAGTGACCATTGGTAACATCATCGGTGGTGCGGTCATGGTCGGTTTGATCTACTGGTTCGTCTATATGCGTAAAGCGACAGCGCCTGCCACGCACACCGCTGCACATGCCAAAGCAGCTACAGACTAAATTACAAATGTCGCACACTATTCTACAGGGATGCTTGTTTTGAGCATCCCTGTAGGTTGCTTTGTGCAGGCTGAATTGAACTAATGATCATCTCTTTTTGATGTGATTCCACAGGTACACAATTGTAATTTGCCTTTTGTGAATCATCATAGTTCAATGAAGAAGAAAGTCATCCGTATGGGTGACTTTCTCCATCTTGGACATAGCTTGTTAAGGGATTAATCTAAAGATAATATGCACGAATTCTCTCTTACTCAAAACCTTCTTGACATTGTGTTGAAGAAGGCAAATTCCAGGCGAATTAAGCATGTGAACTTGTTGATTGGTCCATTTTCCGATGAGCGTGAAGAATCGATCCGGTTTTATTGGAGAGATCTGTCAAAGGGCACACTTGGTGAAGATGCCAGGTTGCATTTCCAGCACATAACAGCAAATACGAAGTGTCTTGGATGCGGCGGTGCACTCAGTCTGGAAGATGACGAATCATTGTGTAAATATTGTCAAAACGACTGCTTGCAATTGTTAAACGGAGAAGAGGTCAAACTCGAAAGTATTGACGTAGAATGAAATCATAAGAGATTTCGGGTGTCTATGACAACATTCTTTATGACGGACACAAACAAGGCAGATTTCCGAAGTCTCCGTAAATTATGGCAAAGCATATTTCTGTCAAAGGTGTGGTGCAGGGAGTCGGATTCCGCCCATTTGTTTATGGACTGGCAACCCGCCTTGATTTGCATGGCTGGGTCTGTAATACACCTGCCGGGGTGGAAATTGTAGTTGATGGAGATGATTGTCAGATCGAAGAATTCATCCGCTCTCTAACTTTGCAAAAGCCTTCACTGGCAAACATTGATTCCATCCAGGTGGAGGAAGCTCCCTGTGACTCATCGTTGAATTTTGAGATACGCGAGTCTCAGGAGATTGATGGCACTTACCAACCTGTTTCTGCTGATATTGCTATTTGCCCTGATTGTGAACGCGAGTTGTTCAATCCGAAGGACAAGCGCTATCTCTATCCATTTATTAACTGCACTCACTGCGGTCCTCGCTTTTCTATCCTGAAGGATCTCCCTTATGATCGTCCCAACACGACCATGGCGGAATTCTCCATGTGCGATCACTGCCGCGCGGAATACACCGATCCATTGAACAGACGTTTCCATGCACAGCCTATCGCCTGCCCGGATTGTGGCCCATTCGTCGAGTTGCGGGAAACACATTCGCAGTTCCCTACATCCAATCCACGTGTATCGAGCATAGAGATCCGCGTCTCTGCGATCCTGAAAGCGCGGCGTTTACTGCGGGAAGGATATATCGTTGCCATCAAAGGACTGGGCGGTTTTCATCTCGCATGTGATGCCTCCAATCCCTATACACTGGCCGAACTGCGCGACCGCAAAGGTCGCAGCGACAAGCCGTTTGCCGTCATGGCTGCGGATATCACGGCAGCGACCTCTGTCTGTCACATGCAAAAGGAAGAACACCTTTTACTGGCGAGTCGTGAGAAGCCAATCGTCCTTCTCCCCAAAAGGAGGATCACGGGTTCGCAGACATATAAGATCTGTGAGTTGGTTGCTCCCAATCTGGATTCCCTGGGTGTTATGTTGCCATACACACCTTTGCATCACTTGCTGTTAAATCAAACCGACCCTGTGCTGGCGCGTGAACCCGTCCCGCCAATTCTGGTGATGACCAGCAGCAATTTTAGTGAAGAACCGATCGCGATCGACAACAAGGATGCACTGGAGAGGCTGTCAGCGCTTGCAGATGCTTTCCTGCTGCATAACCGTGATATTCATATCCGTTCCGATGACTCGGTTGTGAGAGTACAGCGAGGCAGTACAATTTATTTGCGGCGCTCACGCGGCTACGCTCCCTATCCGGTCAAACTTCCGGTGGAGGTCAAGCCAACGCTGGCAGTTGGTGGTGAATTAAAGAACACGTTCTGCCTCACGCGCGATCGTTATGCATTTCTCAGCTACCATATCGGTGATATGGAAAACGCTGAGACGTATACGTCGTTTGAGCAGGGTGTCGGGCATCTTTCACATATTTTCCACGTACAGCCCGGGGTCCTTGCCCATGATCTGCACCCCGATTACTTTACGACCCATTACGCTGAGCGGATAGCCGTTCCGCATATTGGAATTCAGCATCATCATGCTCACATCGCCTCCTGCATGGCAGATAACGGATTGAACGACAGGCGCGTGATTGGACTCGCCTTCGATGGGGCTGGATATGGTACAGACGGCGCGCTCTGGGGTGGGGAAGTCCTGCTTGCCTCGTACGCAGACTTCGAGCGGTTTGCACACCTTCAGTATTTGCCTCTTCCCGATGGAGACTCTGCCACTCCCTCGCCCTGGCGCATCATGGCTGGATATGCCCACGCGCTTGGAGTTGAAGTGGATGACTTGCCGTTCTTGCAAAACATGGACAAGCAGGTGCTGCACACTCTCAGAGAGCAGATCGACAGGAAACTTAACATACCTCTTACGTCCTCGCTGGGTCGCCTCTTCGACGCGGTCGCCAGTCTCAGCGGTATTCGTAATGATGTCACCTACGAGGCGCAGGCCGCGATAGAAATGGAAGCGTTGTCGAGGGAGTTTGTTTCAGATGCGAAGCCCTATCCTTACGTTGTTGAAGAGATGTGCCGTCCTTCGACCCCTCACACTGCCCTCCGTGGGGAGGACGCAAAGTTTGTCATTCGCCTGGAGGAACTGCTCTCTGCGATTATTCAAGACGTGCGCGCAAATAGACCCGCGGGTATGACCGGCGCGCGTTTTCACAAGACGATTGCCGAAATTGTAGTGGATGTTTGCAAGCGCGCACGCTCATCAACAGGCCTGAACGAAGTTGCGCTATCTGGCGGTGTATGGCAAAACCAGATCCTATTCGATCTTGTTTATACCCGGTTGAAACAGGAAAAATTTGTTGTGTACTTCCACAAACAAGTCCCAACCAATGATGGCGGACTGGCACTGGGACAGGCTATGGTCGCAAATCATATTCGCACGGAGCGCGGGAAACTTTAAAGTGGGTCGAGGAGTTTCCAGGGATAGTGGTTGAGGTGGACAGTTAAAACAAGTACACAGGTTTGTCTACCTGTGTACTTGTCTACTTGTTTGCTTTGTACTAAGCCACAACCGTCTCAACAGTTTCCACTTTTACTTTCGCGTGTTCCCCTTCGACCAGTGAATGATCCACTACTCTGAGATATCTCACACCAAATGAGAAGGCTGTAAGACCGTAGGCAATGATCGCCGCGCCTGTCATAATTTCGATCAACGATGGGCGATAGCTGGTGTATGCGATTGCCTGACCAGGAACATAGGGCATCAGGACGAGCAACCCTGAGATGTTCGTGTCCCAGCGGAAGGCCACCACACCAGCCGCGACGAGCAACAAGGCAATCATGCGCCAGAAGCGGTTCATACGTGTCGGCTTGTACAGCAGCAGGATCATCGGCACGATCATTCCCAGCAGCATTTCGCCGATCCAGAAATTGAACGCCAGCGGACCTTTGGTGATCAATCGTAACCCTTCGCTGCGTCCGGGATCATATGTGTACGTCGTGGAGAGTGCATCCCAGGCCCGAAAGTAAAAGTATCCGATCAGCAGATAGCCGACAAACTGCGCCACGCGTTCGATCAGGGCATCGTTGATTTTTGCTTTGTTTGTCAACCGTGACGCCAGCATGGATGCAAAGAGCGTCAGCGAGATACCGCCGACGATGGCAGAGAGCATAAACAGCACGGACATCTCAGGCTTGAACCAGAACGGTCGCGCTTTGACCACACCGTACAGTGCTCCCAGCGACGATTGGTGCAGACTCGAAAGTCCCAGCCCGATGATCGCAAGGAACGGCGCATAATGGTGGATGTGTTCCATTCTTGCTGCAATCTTCGGCAGGCGCTTGCGCAGCCACTCCAGGTTGGCAAGGATCGGCATGGTCTCGAACACCAGCACGGTGAGATACAGAACCACGCACATCGTCACTTCCCACATCAGGGAGTGCTTGTTCCAGTAAACAACCGCGTGCCAGAAACGATCGGGGCGTCCGATATCCAGGACCAGCGCAAGCATTGCCATGGTATAGCCGATCAGACCCACGAAAGTGGCCGTGCGCGCGATCGGTTGATAGCGTTTCAAGCCAAACAAATACACACCTGCACACAGACTGAATGCGCCTGCAGCCAATGCAATCGACGAGAGGTCGATCGTGATCCACAACCCCCAGGGAACCAGGTCCGTAAGATTGGTGATCACTAATCCTTTCCAGAAGACAAGGATGCCGCCAACCAGGCCGCCGAGCAGAATGACACCCAGGAAGCCAAGCCATACGATCCAGGGAGTGATGACAAGTTTGAAGCGTGCCTTTTTCGCCATGGTTACGCCTCCTTTTTCTCAGGGACAGCCGGCAGGTAGTAGACGCGTGGTCCCGTGCCCAAATTTTCGCGCAAGCGATAGGATGAGTTCTCGCGCAGCACCTTGCTCACGCTGGTCTCGGGATCGTTCAAGTCGCCGAACAGGCGCGCCCCGGTGGGGCAAACGTTTACACAAGCTGGAGTTGCATCCGGGTCCACACCCGGCTTGAGTCCCAGCGCCAGTCCTCGGTCGATGGTTTGATAGCAGAAGGAACATTTTTCCGGTACCCCGCGCGGACGTCGCGCTACCTCGGGAGTTCCCCACTCGGGAACAGCAGGGTTTTTGCCTGTGAATGCTGACCAGTTGAAGGAACGCGCCTCATACGGGCAGGCCACCTGACAGTACCGGCAGCCGATGCAGCGGTCGTAATCCATCATCACGATGCCATCTTCGCGATAGTAGGAGGCTGCCACCGGACAGACTTCCACACATGGGGCTTTTTCGCAGTGCATGCATGGGCGCGGTACGAAGACTTTCATATCGCCGACCATGCCATCTTCAATGACTTTGTTCCATTGGATTTCAGGATTGACATCGTTATGCGCCTGGCACGCAAGGGTGCAGTAATTGCATCCTTCGCATTTGGACTGATCAATGACCATTGCCCATTGACGCTTGCCTTTGGGCGCGTCGCTTGAGGCTTTTGTCGAGGTGACGGCGCGTGTTCCTGCGGCGACCGCAACACCAACCGCGGTTAACTTCAGGAATTCGCGTCGGTTGATGTTTTTTTCACTCATTGTCGTCTTCCTCACGATTATGTTTGACTGTGCGGTGGTACCAGCGTTCCAGCCAGGGAGCCAGCACCATGCCGCCTGCGAGTCCGATCAAGCCGGCAAGCACGGAGAACCCTATTGGGCTAATGGGTTGAGGCTCAGGTGTGACAGAGGCCGCTTTGACTTCCTTTGCAGGTTCGATCGAGGCAGGCCCTGAGGCCTCTACCGGGCTGATGGCGTCGGTCGCGCTGTGCATTTGCTGGGCATGACAGGTATTGCAGGAATCCAGACTGGCATTGAAGGAATGATCAGGCACAGTATGAGCTTCCCGCTCGACGTTTTCCAAATGTTTTACATGACAGTCTACGCAAGAAATATCTTTCTGAGCATGCGCTGTGTAGGAGAAGTCCATGCTGGATTCTTTGTGACAGGTAATGCACAGTTGCGAGACATCATCGGCTTGTTCACTACCACGCGGCGCGGCAACTTTCTTCAGCGCGGCACTGTGAGGATCATGACAGGTGGCGCAGTCCATACCGCGTTGATAGTGTGTGCTTATTTTCCAGTCCTGCCAGCCAAAGCGCGTATCGCTGTGGCAGCGTCCGCACATGTCAGTGGAGCGGTCTACGGGCATCGGAGTTTTTGGGTGATCGGCTGGTGCAGCGCCGTGACAAGCTTCGCAGGTCACGCCATCAGCTTTGTAGGTTGCGGTGGCGGGATCGTATCCGGTAGTGTGGCAGACGAGGCAGGCGCCTGGCTTGCCTTGCGCATTCCACTGTCCCAAAAAGAGGGGATCGCTGCCGGCTTGGCCGTGTGCGCCACTTTGCCAGGTCATTTGAAATTCCGTATGGCAGACAACGCAGTCGGATGACGATTGCGCGGCAGGGGGCATTTCTCCCTGAGCGCTGGCAATTATCAACGTTACCCCTGCGGCAAGCAGGGCAAACATCAGAGCAATCAACAAACGTTCAATTCGAGAGGTCATATGCTACATTCTCCTTGGTTCAACTTTTAGCGCCGGGGTGGGTGCATCAATGAAAACTGGACAGGAGATGCAATCTTCCTGCAAATAGCCATTCGGTTGACGAAACACCTGCCAGCAGGGCAGGGGGGAAGTGGCAGCGGGGCAACTCTTCTTCTGAGTGGATGAGCAGCCTTTGACCTTCCAACATTCCGCTTTTTGAGCGGGTATTGGGGGGAGCTGCGCTTCTGCCTGCCAGTGAGCATCCAATTTACGCAGGAGGTAAACGATCATGATCGTTCCCGCAATTGGAATTGCCAATCGCAGAAGCAAACCGGTTAAGACAGCGAGGAGGGATGTAATTGTTTCCATACAACCCTCATTTATGGAGCCAGTAATTTGCCTCACGGCGACGGAACCACTCACCAAGCGCAAGTAATACGCTGATCGGAACGACGACCCGGATCAAAAAGATGGCTGCAAGTGCGATGGTACTCATGGAATTCTCCTTTCGTACATTCACTCTCAGTTTATGAGAAAATCATGAGAAAGGGAATTCGGTGCACGACCAATCTTTACATCGGCGAATCAGCCTACCTCTCAGACAATTTAATGGGGTTGAGAGACAGCCTTACCCCATGAGGCTTATGAGATACTGGGAATTTGATGGGAAAATCACCCCACTCTTGTTGTATTTTTCCGTGGGTGGTGTATAATATTACTAATCAGACCATTCATGTAAAACCGATTACATTCATCCTATAGGGGCATGACATCTGTTATTCACACGAAAAATAGTTTAGATTAACATAAAGGGGAGATTAAAACTCTCAAAAGCATAATAGTTGTGAGGAGGTGCCTTCGACCAGAGATCGCAAAAGCCCTCTATTTGACACCCATTGAAAGGAGAATACTGCAAATGTCAATGAAAAAAAGTTTGGTGCTTCTTGGAACCCTTCTTTTGCTGACAGTTATTCTGGTTGCATGTGGCGGGAAGCCCGAACCGACCGCTGCACCTACAGAACCGCCTACCCCAACACCACTCCCGTTGGAAATTCCATACCAGGAACAATGGGAAACCTCTGCTCATAACGCGGTGGATACAGAGCCTTTCCGCCATTGGGATGATGCCACTGAGAATCCGGATGGTGTTCCTGTGGCCTGTGCCAAATGCCATAGCACTTCTGGCTACCAGGATTTTCTCGGTGCCGATGGTTCTGAGGCGAATAAAGTGGATGCCGCCGTTCCTGCAAAACAGGCCCAGGGCATTCAATGCGTTGCCTGTCACAATCCCGTTGCGACAAATCTGAATAGTGTTGCCTTCCCTGGTTTTGAGACCGACGAAGCAGGTGAACCCGTACCGTTTGTCGTCGAGGGTTTTGGCGATGCCACACGCTGTCTTGTTTGCCACCAGGGACGCGAATCCAAGGCATCTGTGGATGCCCAGATCGCGCGTTTCAAGGCTGAAGATCCCGACGCCGTTGTCGCCCCGATCAAGGATGACCAGGGCAAGGATGTTACATTTGGTTTCCGCAATATCCACTATTTTGCCGCTGCCGCGACGTTGTACGGTACCGAGGTCAAAGGCGGATACGAGTATGATGGCAAGCTGTATGATGCCAAGTTCGATCATGTCGAAGGCCGCGATACCTGTATCGGCTGTCATGATCCGCATAGCCTCAAAGTGAAAGTTGAAGAATGCGCGACCTGCCATGGTGACGGTGTTTTGGCCGAGGGTGGCTTGCAGAACATTCGCGAGCCTCAGGCCTCTGCCTGGGATTATGATGGCGATGGCGACAAAGAAGAAGGCATGTTCTATGAAATCCAGGGTCTGCAGGAAGCCTTGCTGGCTCAGATCCAGAGCTATGCCAAGGATACGGCCGGCGCTGAGATCAAGTATGACGCGGCTACCTATCCCTACTTTATGGGCGCCGACGGTAAGGCCTACCCGAACTGGACGCCCCGCCTGCTCAAAGCCGCTTACAACTATCAGGTGTCCATCAAGGATCCTGGTATGTTTGCCCATGGCAATAAGTACATCGTTCAGCTGCTCCACGATTCGATCGAAGATCTGGGCGGTGATGTCAGCAAGTTCACCCGCGATGATGCCGGTCACTTCGCTGGCAATACCATGCCATTCCGTGATTGGGACGATACTGGGGTAGTGCCTTTTGCCTGTGTGAAATGCCATACTGCCGGTGGTCTGCCTGCGTTCCTTAAGAACGGTGGTACAACGGTGATTTCACCGACCGGTTCCACAACGACAACCGGTGTTGCTTCCATGCATTCGAGCAATGGTTTCCAGTGTTCCACCTGCCATGATGAAGCTAACTGGCCGAATCGCTATGAAATTAAATCAGTGGTGTTCCCCAGTGGCAAGACAGTCAGCTTTGGCGGCAAAGATGCCGATGGTAATTTTGTCGCTGACGACTCGAATGTTTGTATTGCATGCCATCAGGGACGTGAGTCGACTGCCAGTGTGAATGCTGCGCTCAGAGGCAAGGATGTTGATGCCGTTGATGCGAAGATCAGCTTCAAGAATATCCACTATTTTGCCGCTGGCGCAACATTGTTTGGCAATGAGGCTCAGGGTGCCTATCAATACGAAGGCAAGGAATATGTTGGCTTCAACGCTGCTCATCCCCTGAATAAATGCAAGGACTGCCATGATGTCCATGCGCTCGAGCCCAAACTGGAAGCCTGCGCAGGTTGTCACGGTGATGCCAAGCCTGAAGATATTCGCTTCAACACGGATACAACTGACTGGGATGGCGATGGCGATGTGACCGAAGGCGTGGCGGGCGAAATCCAGACCCTGTCTGATGCGCTCTATGCACAAATCCAGACCTATGCCACCGAAAAGTCGGGCGCAGGGATCGTCTATAATGCTGCTGCCTATCCGTACTTCTTCGCAGATAAAGATGGCGATGGCGAGGCAGACAAGAATGATCAAGGTGCCGGCGTGAACTACAATGGTAACTGGACTCCCAAACTGCTGAGAGCCGCTTTCAACTATCAGTACACTCAGAAAGACCCGGGTGCGTTCGTTCACAATCCCAAGTACGTCATCCAGTTCCTGATCGACTCGATCGAGGACCTGGGCGGTGATGTGAGCAAATACACTCGTCCGGAAGTTCCGGCTCCTGCACAGTAATTTGAAATAAGTTAGGTAGAAAGAGAAGACGGGCGCAACAGCGCCCGTCTCTTTTTATCTCTGATCCCGCCGTCGTCCGCGGCGGCGATCCAGGCAAATGATTACGCCTTGATAATCCCCTTCCGGATCGCGTAGCGTACCAGCTCGGAACGCGAATGCAGGTTTAATTTCCTCATGATGTTCTCACGATGGCGCGCTACTGTCTTTGGACTAATTACCAGCGATGTGGCGATCTCTTCGTTGCTCGCGCCTTCTGCCAGGTACGTCAGCACTTCCTGCTCGCGGTCTGTCAGGTCCGAGGAGGTTTGCTCGCCGGGGGCGCGCCCGCCATCCAGAAAGTCGCGCACAAGCAATTTTGCAAGCGACGGATACAGATAGACCTGTCCTGTCCCTGCAGCGCGGATGGCAGTCAGCAATTCCTCGGGCGCGGCCCGCTTCGGCACATAGCCGGAGGCGCCTGCCTCCAGCATCTTGAAGAAGTATTCCTCGTCTTCATGAATGGTTAATGCAACAATTGAAACATCCGGTACACGTTTCTTGATCTCGCGTGTGGCGTCAATGCCCGAGAGATCTGGCAGACCAATATCCATCAAAATCACGTTCGGTTTCAACCGCAGTGTGGCTTCGATGGCCTCCGAGGCAGAAGCTGCTTCACCGATGATCTCAACGTCGTGCTCATTTTCCAGAAGCATTTTCAATCCTGAGCGGACAACGGCGTGGTCATCCACCAGTAGTATTCGTATGGTCATCTTTCACCTCCAGCCTATGGAAACCTGCTCCGTCATGATGATACGGGATAAGAGCTTCGACTTCTGTGCCGAAACCCGGGCGTGACTGGACGGAAACGGTTCCACCTAATAACGCGGCGCGCTCCTGCATACCTGCCAATCCAAGGCTGGGACGGCTGGTGCGCTGCTGTTTTGCCCGTTCCAGGTCAAAACCGATCCCGTTATCTCGCACATTGATGCGAACATTTTTTTCCTCGAACCGCAAATAGATGTTGGCATGGGTCGCATGTGCGTGTTTGATGATGTTATTCAGAGATTCCTGAATAATACGGAAGATCGCGATCTTCGCCGCCGCATCCAGGTCACATTCTTCGCCGACAATATCCACGCGAACGCCGATCGTCGAATGCTCCTGTATTCTGCCGGCATACCAGCGCAACGCGGCAGAAAGACCCAGGTCATCCAGGTGGGACGGGCGCAGGTCCGAGATGAGAAGTTGCAATTCCTTGAGCGAATCAGCGGTGAGCGTTTCCAGCGTATGAAGTGTCCCCAATGCTTCTTTATTCCGCGCGCTTAACTTACCTGATAGTCCACGCAGCCCCATGCCAATGGCAGTCAGGGATTGACCGGTTTCATCGTGCAGGTCGCGCGCAATTCGTTGGCGCTCCGCTTCCTGCGCCGCAACCACGCGCCGGAACAATTCCCCGCGCATGATCTCACGTTGCTGCGATTCCTTCAGCCGCTCGGCTTGCAGGTCGGCGATCTTGTGCTCTGTTTCCACCTGGAAGGCGCGCAAAAAGCGGATCACAAAAAGGGCTGCGGCAACTGCTGTTGCGGCGCGCAGCATCTGAATGGGAAAACCGAACAGTTCAAAGAATGTTTGTTGGTTGATAAAATTCGATGGAAAAATAGGAGTGGGCCTTGCAAAAAATTGCCCAAACAGACCATACCAGAAAAATGTGATGGCGGCCCAGAGAGCGTCCTGCCCGAAGCGGATCAGCCCCGAGCGGCGAAACGCGCGTTGCTGCACGACCAGCCCAATGGCAGTCAGAAGCGCCGCAGGAATGGCGAGCGTGTAACGGGTCCACGTGTCCGCAACATCCCAGAGAACTTGACCTACATATTGTCCACGAAAATGATAAAGCCCGAAGACCCAGACGGCTTGCAGCCCGATCGGGATCAACAGGATCAGCCGGCGCGTGATCTCGGTGTCAGCCAGAAGAAAGCTGCCAAACGCGGCCAGGGAAATGAATGAGAAGGCCAGCGTTGCAAGTTGCATGGCCGACATGATGGACACCTCGAGGGAAGTGGCTGGGTGCCCCATGAGCACATACATCTCCATCCATTCATGGGCAGCATGGACCAGGCCGAAACCTGCCAGTGGGGGTAATGCTCTACGCAGACGCACATCGGAGGCGCGGCCTCCTTCGGCAAGCACCAGCAAGCCCATGCTGAAAAATGCCAGACCGTAGAAGAAATAAATCGGAACGATGTAGGGTACGCCCAGGATCAAGGTCTGCCTCGTTCTTGCTCGATCTAATCGAGCATTCAGCCTGCTTCCGTTATTCCTCGAGTCTCAACCGGCTTCCGCACGTACGGCAGAACCGATCGCCGGTGTGGGCACGTGCGCCGCATTCGTGGCAATATGCCTGTGCATCCTCGTCGCCTTCCACTTGGCGGCGACGGCGCCTGCCCGGTTTGGCTTCACTCGTGTGAGTGGACCGCCAGTAAGAAAACAAAGCAATAAGGATCAATGCCAGCCCAAACCCGCCGATGATCCACGGCAAATTCGCGATGGAGACGCGCCCCGGAGTGTCCTCTCCTACAGGCTCCACCGGCTGGACCTGATCAGCCTGCCCCGGATCGATCAGTGCTTCCGATATTCTCTGATATTCGAGGTTGAATTGAAAGGAATTCCCCATCTTTAGATGGTCCCTGGTGATCATGCCGGATATAGCCAACCCATTCACGGCGGGGGCGGTTTCTTGTAAAACCGGGGAAGTGACCAGTTCTGTGCTATCCGCAGGAACCAGGACCAGGACATTAAACTCTTTCACATAATAATCGCCGAACCACTGATACTTGAACTCACGTTTGTCTCCATCCCGGGTGAGCGGCTGGTAGTATTCAACCCGATGCGGCTCATAGGTGTCTACATTGATTGTGATCGTCTGCCAGTTGCCCTGCTCGACCGGGGCGGTGAAATCTTTATTGAACAGTTCTCCATTGCTTTCGATTGCTACGGCGACCAGGTTCGCATCTTTGGGGAAACGCATGGTGACAGCGGCCGGAAGCGATGTGTCCTGCGATATGACAAATTGATTGATAACAAGCATGCTTGGCTGGTCGAATTCAGACCAAAGCTCGATGTGCATTGAGTCTAACTTTGTTCCACCTTGCGCGCCTGCCGTCGATGGCAATAGTAATGTGAGAAGCAAGGCAAATACAAGCCACTTGCGCATAAGTGATCTCCAAAACCTGATAAACTGCTTTTATCTTACCATGCAATGAATTTGGCGTAATACAACAAAACGCACCAACTTAGTGGAAGAATGTCATTACTGGAGTGGAATGCAAAGTCTTCGCGAAGCACCCCGTGGGGCTAGACTTTGCTGTTACAACGACTGACCCCCTTCGGGGATGACACTGGCACCGCACGTCAGTGCAGGTGTAAGTGGTTGGACTCCGGTTAGCGCTTTGACCAATTGCCAACAGGTCCAGTTCACAGGGGTATGGAAGTTGTGCTTTTGTGCGGCTCGAACCACCGCGCCGCAAATGGCATCGATCTCTGTTGGAGCCCCGCGCAGCACATCCTGTAGCATGGAGGAGTGGTTCGCGGCTGTTTTCAAGGCCACCTCTTCGGCCGTGGCGATGGGATCGACGAATGGTAAAGAAATATTTTCCGCCACCGCGACCTGCGCGGTTTCGCTTGCCAGCGCTCTCATCAGTTCACGTGCAGAGGGGCGCTCCAACAACTCTCCATTGGGGACTCGCAGCAACGCTGTCAACGGATTGATCGCGGCATTGATGACCAGCTTGCCCCAGACGAGCGACTGTGCATCCTCTACAATGTTCACATCGAATTGTGCGGACCTCAACGCCGCCTCGATCGGACCGAGGGCCGGATTCCGTTCGATCGAGATGGTCCCCTCTCCACCTGCGCGGGCCAGGCCGGGGCCCAGCAGAGTCGCGCCGGTGGTGGTGACACCCAGGGCGACGCGCTCCAGGCCGAGGCTGCGCGCGAGCGTCTCGCGGTTGCCCAGTCCATTCTGAAGTGTGACAGCGAGTCCGCCTTTCACGAAACATTCCTTGAGTTGTTCCGCGACGCGCTCCGTCTGCCAGGCTTTGACGAGGATGAGCGCGTGCTTTTCTCCACTACATTCACGCGGATCGCTGATTGCGTTTACCTCGAAATGGTGCTCATTCCCCTCTGCATCGATCAGGCGCGCTCCATGCTCCTGCAGTGCTGCAAGCCCTTCTTTCCATGTGCCAAGCATGGTGATGCGATGTCCTGCCTGAGCGAGCCGCGCGGCAAAGAGTGTCGCCAGCGCGCCGGTGCCAACAATGAGGATGTTGTTCATTTTAAAAATTTAGGTGACAGTCACCTAACCCCACTCTACTTCTCTTCGGGGAT
Source organism: Anaerolineales bacterium (assembly GCA_035716785.1). GTDB lineage: Bacteria > Chloroflexota > Anaerolineae > Anaerolineales > Villigracilaceae > Defluviilinea. The sequence continues at coordinate 4,564 of DASTJG010000156.1, read as the reverse complement.
GCTTTGCAAAGGTGACTGTCACCTGTTGTATTACTCAATGTCTTTCAATAACAATTCCCACTCTTTGTCTTCCATCTCGACGATGTGTTCCTGTGCCGGGAAACGTTTCGTCTCCACGTCCTCGATGTAGTCGGCGAACGCCTTCTGCATTTCGTGATGGAAGTCTGCATATTTCTTGACGAACTTCGGCGTGAAGCGGTCGAACAGGCCGAGCACGTCGTGCGTGACCAGGACCTGGCCGTCACAGCCTGCGCCCGCGCCGATGCCAATGGTCGGGATGGACAGTTTCCGCGAGATCAATTCGGCGAGCCGCGCTGGGACCGATTCCAGCACGAGGCTGAAGCAGCCGGCTTCTTCGAGAATGAGCGCATCTTCCACCAGTCGTTTGGCAGCGAGTGCCGTTTTACCCTGGGCGCGGAACCCGCCCAGCTGGTTGATCGACTGCGGCGTAAGCCCGATGTGTCCCATCACGGGGATGCCCGCGCTGACGATGGAGCGGATCGCATCGGAGCGGTCGTGTCCGCCTTCGAGCTTGACTGCGTCCATGCCGCCCTGCTGCAGGAAGCGCCCTGCGTTGCGCGTCGCCTCTTCTACGGAGACCTGATAGGACATGAATGGCATGTCGCCAATGAGGAGCGCGCTCCTGGCGCCGCGCGCCACCGCGCGGCAGTGATGGAGCATCTCCTCCATGGTGACAGGCAGGGTGTTTTCGTATCCGAGCACGACCATCGCCAGCGAATCACCGACCAGGATGGAATCGATCCCGGCCTGGTCCAGTGCCATGGCTGTGGGATAGTCGTAGGCGGTGAGCATGGTGATCGGCTCGCCGCGTTCCTTTTTCTGGCGATAGGTAAGTGTGGTTACCTTTTTGCGCGCTGGCGCGCTGGTGGAAAGAGTGGGTGTAGACATGGTATCCTCCGAAATGGTAGGAGCCGTTTGGTGCGGCTGCGAAGCGCCCCTTGTCGCCGCGACGTTTACAGCTTCAAGAATTTGCCGTCGCGTTCACAATGGATACGCGCGGACTTCACTATGTTCGTGATTATTCCACAAAACTCACTTTTCGGACATGGTGAAATGAGTTAATCTTTCATAGGTGTAATGTAAGTCATCCGCAAAACAGATGAACGTCATACCTACATTCTCTGATGGGAGGCAGTGTGCACCTGTCCTGAAAAATTGAATGAATCATGCAAGAGGCAGTATAATCATTTCAGGAAATAACTTTTATGTCGTTGCAATCCTTCGGGAAGCAATGGCGGATAAGAGAAGAGGAGAAAACCATGAGACGAATGTTTGGCTTTTTGATCGGCGTTGTGGTGGGGGGACTGGTCGGCTCGACGATTGCCTTGTTGCTGGCTCCCGAAGCTGGTGAACAGTTGCGGGGAGAGCTCCGCTCGCGTGGAGAAGCCTTCTTCAACGAAGTCCGCCATGCCGCGGATGAGCGCAGGATCGAGCTGCGGCAGAGACTGGATACCCTGCGGGAGCCGCGGATCGAGGGGTAGGCGGACGGGTAGACAGGTAAAACGTAAACAGGTAAACAAGTTATGATGTGCTTGTTTACCTGTTTTCTTGTTTGGTTTCTGCTGGCGCCTGGTTTCCGCGAAGTATCCTGTGATCTGCGCCAGTTTTAATCATCTCATCACCCGCTGATAAAACTCTTCGGCCCTCTGCATATTCTGTTTATATTCTGCGCGGGCGGCGATCATATCCTGATTGGGACCTGCGGCTTTGTCCCGCAGGCCTTTGTTTTCTATGGTAGCGACGATCGCATCTGCAATGGACTGTGGATCTTTTGTATCGAATAGCAAGCCGTTCTCGTTTGGCGTGATCCATTCGCGGATGGATTCCAGATCTCCCGCCACCGGGAAGCAGCCGCAGGCAATCCCTTCGAGCAGGGTGTTCGGCGTGCCGTCGTGAAGGCTGGGCGAGGCGACGATTTGTGCCCGGCGGAATTGCTCTGCCATCTCAGAATGCGACATCGCAGGCAACAGTTCAACCGCGTGTCCAATATTTAATTCCTGCACCCACCGGATTGCCTGGGATGACCCCGCCATCAACGCAAAGAGAAACTTCGCTTTAGGCTGTTTCGCTAAAACAAGTGGAATGGCTTTGAAGAATTCCTCATTGCAGACATACGGACGAAAGCCGCGCGGGTTGAGAATGATCGGTTCCTCCACCGGTTTGGCGGGCGGATAAAAAATGTCGCTGCGGATGCCGCCGTTGCCCGGCGCGACGATGGCAGGTTTTCTGACACCAAATCCCCATTCCTGTGCCAGGCGGACGTCGCGCTGACAGTCCGCGTGGAGCGCGTCGGCGACTTTCATCGTCCAGCGCGTGTAGTGACTCATCAGCCGCGTCGACGGGGCATGCAGCGTAAAGTCATTGCCCCAGGTCGAGACTGCCAATGGAATGCCTGTGTACGCGTCGGCGGCCAGCATGCCCTCGTACGGGATCCGCATGGCATGGACGAGGTCAGGCTTCACTCTTTCGATGAACTCGCGCAGCCTTTGCGCGGCGCGGCGGATCGTCAGAGGCCCGAACCACTGCCGGATTGCGGTACGCAGGCCCACGGTCCGTGCGGAGGCGGTGCCAGGGCGCTGAGTCTCTTTTTTGAAACCGCTAAAAGCCACGGGAATGACCTCCAGTCCCTTTAGCGGGAAATCCGGTGAGCAGGCGAAGGTTGAAGCAAGATAGACTTCATCCACGGGACTGCTTCGCTTGTCGCCATGGTCGGCGAAATAACGGATCCAGTTTTGGGCAATGGGAGAGCGGCCGTCTGCTACGAATAGGTATCGCATAGCGATGCGATTATACGTCATTGTCCACCGAGCGGAGACGCGGTATAGTTACAGGGCACCGCGTAAAAGTTGTACCTGGAAACTTGAATTCCTGTCTGTACGTTATTTCAAAAGTTCAGAGCTGAATGGGTGAAGTGGTAATATCTCTATGAAGAAAGAACGCATTCTCGTCGTTGAAGACAACATGGATAATTACGAGCTTGTGCGTTTTGTATTGGAGCGCGCAGGCTACGATGTTTTTCTGGCAGTCAATGGACGCGATGGGGTGTCAGCCGCCCGTTTGCAGAAGCCGGACCTGATCCTGATGGACCTGGGAATGCCAGAAATGGATGGGTGGGTCGCTACGCAAAAGCTCAAAGCAGATGAGGCAACAAAGTCGATCCCGCTCTACGCCCTGACCGTCCACACCTTGCCAAATGAACGCAAGCGTGCCATGCAGGCAGGCTGTGATGGATATATTTCGAAACCCATCTATATCGATGGGTTTCTGGACATGATCGCTGGGGTATTCAGTAAGAATAAGAAAAAGAAGACGGCAAGAAAGACTCATACAGTAGAATAACGGTCCCCTGCGACTGAAACATATCGGCGAAATTACCGTCATGTTGCTGTTAAAAGCTCGAACCGCCATATGCGGGAAATCATTAATTAAGAGGTATAGCCATATGAAACAAATCTGTGTGATCGGCGTGGGGTATGTAGGTTTGGTCACCGCGGCCTGTTTTGCAGACCTGGGGAATCGCGTCGTTGCGCTCGATGTTGACGAACAACGCGTCGCAAACCTCAAGAAAGGTGTCATGCCGATCTACGAGCCTGGTCTGGAAGAGCTGGTCAAGCGCAATACGAAAGGTGGAAGATTGTCTTTCACCAATTCCTACGCGGAGGCGCTCAAGGGTGCGGAGTTTGCGTTTATCGCTGTGGGGACCCCCTCGGGCGTGGATGGCAATGCAGACCTGCAATATGTGGATGCCGCCGCGCGTTCGATTGCCAAAAGCATGACCGCCCCGCTGATCATCATCAACAAATCCACGGTTCCAATCGGGACCGGAGACTGGGTCGCCGATATCGTGAAGAGTGCCCAGCCCAAGCCGATCGACTTCGCGGTCGTATCCTGCCCCGAATTCCTGCGGGAGGGTTCAGCGATCAGCGATTTCATGGGCCCGCACAGGAATGTGATCGGTTCGCTCGATCGCGATGCGGCCAATAAGGTTGCTCAACTGCATCTGCCGCTGCGCGCTCCCATTGTCATTACCGATCTGCGCACCGCGGAAATGATCAAATACGCCAGTAACGCGTTCCTTGCGACGAAGATCTCCTTCATCAACGAGCTGGCAGATCTGTGCGAGCTTGTCGGAGCGGATGTAAAAGAAGTGGCGGCAGGCATGGGTTACGATGCGCGCATCGGCCGTCATTTCCTGGATGCAGGTCTGGGCTGGGGCGGGTCGTGCTTCCCGAAGGATGTGGAGGCGCTTGCTTATATGGCAAAAGAGAAGGGATTGAATCCCCGCATTTTGAATGATGTCATGGATATCAACTACGATCGCCGCAAGGCAGTGGTCAAACACCTCGAGCAATTGCTGAAGGGTTCTTTGAAAGGCAAGACAATTGGTCTGCTCGGGTTGGCCTTCAAACCCAACACGGACGATATGCGCGACGCGCCTTCCACTGATATTTCCAATTCCCTGATCGCGGCAGGTGCAAATGTGCGCGCGTATGATCCCGTCGCGCGCCAGACCGCGGCGCCGCTGATGCCCGCCGTCGAGATT
>DASTJG010000155.1:0-3246 GCA_035716785.1 Anaerolineales bacterium | reverse complement strand
GATCGCTGCCTGAAAGCAAAGCCGGCCAACCTCATGTCTGCCGAGCTGAAGACTTTCGTAAAACTTGGAAATCTCGAGGATGACTTTGGTGCCGTTGCCGAAGCGGATTGGGTCTGTGAAGCCATCGTGGAAAACCTGAAGATCAAACAGGATTTGATGGCGCGCATTGATCAGGTGCGCAGGCCCAATGGTATTGTTACGACCAATACGTCAGGTATCCCTGTTTCCGACATTGCCGGGGGGCGCTCGAAGGAATTCAAGAAGCATTTCCTTGGGACGCACTTCTTCAACCCGCCGCGCTATTTGAAGCTGCTGGAGATCATCCCGACGAAGGATACTGATAAGGAAGTCGTCGAGTTCCTATCCTGGTTCGGGGAATATCGTTTGGGCAAAGGGATCGTCCTGTGCAAGGACACGCCCAACTTCATCGGCAACCGCGTCGCCTTTGGCACGGGCGCGTTTGGTATGGACTTCATCCTCAAAAACGGCTACACCGTGGATGAGGTCGATGCGATCACCGGTCCCCTCATTGGCCGCCCTAAAACGGCAACCTTCCGCCTGATGGACCTGGTCGGGCTGGACGTCTGGGATCATGTCGGACGCAATCTCGCGCCGTTGATCCCGCATGACAAGCTGGGGCAGGAATATCTCAAAGCCGAAGCGCCGAACAAGTTGATGGCGACGATGCTCGAACGCAAGTGGCTCGGCAACAAAACCAGGATTGGCTTTTACAAGGAAATGCGCGGCGAAGATGGCAAGAAGGAGTTCTGGTCGCTGGCCCTGAACACGCTCGAACATGTCGCGCCGACCAAGCCGCGTTTCGACTCAGTCAAGGCGGCAAAAGACGAAGAGAAACTTGGAGACAGACTCAAGATCCTGCTGAATGCTGATGACAAGGCCGCGGACCTCGTCAAGGCGTTCACGTATCAGGGCTTCCAGTATGCCTCGTCCATCATCCCGGAAGTCGCTGACACCGTAAAGCCGATTGATGACGCGGTCCGCTGGGGTTTCATGCACGAAGCCGGTCCGTTCGAGATGTGGGACATGCTCGGGGTCAAGGAAACCGTAAAGCTCATGAAGGACGCTAGTTATCCGGCTGCCAGGTGGGTCAGTGAAATGCTTAAGGCTGGTGTCGAGTCGTTTTATCAATACAAGGATGGTGAGAAGGTCGGCGTGTATGACGCGGTCAAAGGCAAATATGTGAAGCTCAAACGACCGGAAGGCATGGTCGTTCTGAAACAGACCAAAGTCGTTTCACAGAACGCGGGCGCGACCATCCGTGATATGGGCGATGGCGTGGCGTGCCTGGAATTCCACACCAAGATGAACGCGCTCGATGACGACATCATGAACATGGCGGTCGAAGCGTTCGACCGGCTCGAAACAGACTTCGACGGTCTCGTGATCGGCAACGAAGCCGATAACTTCAGCGCGGGCGCGAACCTGTTCATGATGGTGGTCGGCGCGCAGCAGGGCATGTGGGACATGCTTGCCGCCGCTGTGAAGAAACTGCAGGACCTGAACATGCGTATGCGCTGCTCGCCCAAGCCGATCGTGGTCGCGCCGGCCGGTCTGACGCTGGGCGGTGGCTGCGAGATTACGATGCACGGCTCGCGTGTAGTTGCTGCGGCGGAGACCTACATTGGGCTTGTGGAACTCGGCGCGGGCGTGATCCCTGCGGGAGGCGGCACGAAGGAAATGCTGCGGCGTATCGTCAACCCTGCCATGCGCGTCGAAAATGCCGAGGTGCTGGCTCCGCTGCAGAGGGCATTCCTGCAAATGGGTCAGGCAAAGGTCGCCACGAGCGCCGAGGAAGCGTGTGGCATGAACATCCTTTCACCTGCAGATCGGATCGTGATGAACCGCGAGCATCTGCTCACCGAAGCCAGGAAGGAAGTCTTGCACATGATCGCGGCGGGATACAGACCGCCGACGCCGGAACCTATCTATGTCGCGGGGCGTGACGCGCTGGCTGCCATCCGCATCGGCGCCTGGATGTTCAAGGAGGGCAATTACATCACGCAATACGACCATCACATCGCGGGCAAGCTGGCGTACGTGATGTGCGGCGGCGAGTTGACCCGCCCGCAGTGGGTGAGTGAGCAATATATTCTCGACCTGGAGCGCGAAGCGATCCTTTCCCTGTTCGGCGAAGAAAGGACGCAGGCGCGCATGTGGAATATTTTGCAAACCGGGAAGCCACTGAGGAATTAATGTTGATTTGGGTGCCTGTCTACTTGTATACCTGTGTACGGTAGACACGTAGACAGGTATACAGGTAAGGAGATACTATGAAAGATGCTGTAATCGTAAGCGCTGTACGTACCCCCGTCGGCAAGGCCAAACGCGGAGGACTTGCTACGGTCCGCCCCGACGAAATGGCTGCCACCGCGATCCAGGAGTTACTCAAGCGGACGCCGAATCTTGACCCTGCCCAGATCGAAGATGTGGTCATCGGCTGTGCGTTCCCCGAGGGTGAGCAGGGCATGAATATGGCGCGCATGATTGCCTTGCGCGCCGGCCTGCCCGACACAGTCCCTGCCGAGACGATCAACCGCTATTGCTCTTCGGGTGTGCAGTCGATTGCGCATGTTGCCAACGCCATCCAGAGCGGGCAGATCGAAACCGCCATTGCCGGTGGCGCCGAGTCGATGACGATGGTGCCGATGGCAGGATATAAATTTTCGCCAAATCCCTATTTCGCTCAGGAACTGCCGCATTACTACACCAACATGGGCTTGACCGCCGAGAATATTTCGCAGAAATACAGCATCAGCCGTGAAGAGCAGGATGAATTTTCGTTGAAGAGCCACCAGAAGGCTGCGCAGGCTGTGAATTCCGGACTCTTCGATCCCGAGTTAGTGCCTGTTGATGTGGAAGTGGCTGAACTGGACGGTGGCGAAAAGCCCGTCAAGAAAAACTTTACTGTCAAGCGTGATGAAGGTCCGCGCGCCGATACGAACCTGGAAGCGCTAGCCAAGCTTAAGCCTGCGTTCAAAGAGGGCGGTACTGTAACTGCGGGCAACTCCTCGCAAATGTCCGATGGCGCGGCGGTGGTGGTTGTTATGTCCGCGGAGCGCGCCGCGCAGTTGGGTTTGACTCCGCTGGCCCGCTTCGTTTCGTTTGCGGTGGGCGGCGTCCCGCCGGAGTTGATGGGAATCGGCCCGGTCGCTGCGATCCCCAAGGCGCTGAAAATTGCCGGACTAAGCCTGAATGATATCGATTTAATAGAATTGAATGAAGCCT
>DASTJG010000154.1:0-9158 GCA_035716785.1 Anaerolineales bacterium | reverse complement strand
TTCCTTTGCGACCATGGACTTTGTCAACCTGAACACAGGTTGGGTTATTACAGTGGATCCCGCCAACAAGCGCTTGCTCTATCGTACAAATGACGGAGGCGCCACATGGCTGCCCGTTATTCCGTGATCCTTCTGTTGGTGGCAGCCTTGTTGTTTGGATGCCGGCCTGCGACCCCTCCGCCGAGTTCCGCCGATCAGACTCAGGTAGCGGCGACGGCTGCTCTCGAAACGAAATCTGCAGCTCCAAAGCCAACGACCATGCCGGATGAGATTACGAAAGTCCGCAATGGGGAATATCAGCTCGGCGCGACGGATGTTGTGCAGATCGTGCAATTGAAAAATGGCAAACTTGAGCAAGGCGTGCCTGGGAGTGATAACTACCTCTCGGTCGTTATGACCGAGTTCGCTGCAATGGGTGACTTGAACGCCGACGACCAGGATGAAATTGCAGTACTGGTCTCAGAAAATTACGGCGGTTCCGGTGTCTTTGTCTTTCTTGCCGTGTATGCAAATATGGACGGGACACTGACTTTCCAAACCTCCACCATGGTCGATGACCGTCCGCAGTTGAACGCACTTTCGATTAAGGGTGGCGAGATATTTTTGGATGCCGTCATCCATGGAGCAGATGAACCCATGTGTTGTCCGACACTGCGAACAACGCGTCATTATCGCCTCGTGGACAACCTGTTGGATATGACGGATTACACTACATTTACCCCTGATGGTACTCCTCGTACCATAACGATTGAGTCCCCCTCCAGTGGAAGCGGGGTATACAGTTCTGTCACGATGAAGGGCGATGTCTCAGTTGCGCCGTTTGAGAATAACCTTACATATCGCATTTACGACGTGGGCGGCATCGAACTTTCCATAGGGGCGATCCCGGTGACTGCTCCTGATCCGGGCGCGCCGGGCACGTTCAATACTGTCATTCCCATCGGGAATGTTTTATCCGGCACGGTGGTACGGATCGAAGTGCAGGATATCAGCGCAGAGGATGGCTCATTGCTGGCAATGGATTCGGTGGAATTGGTTGTAAAATAAATATGGTAGGGACGGGCAGCCGCCCGTCCTTGCAGATGACAACTTTAGAGGAGGAACCCATGCCCAATACGGTTCGTGATTGGATGTCTAAACCCGTTATTGTTGTTGACCCCGATTCAAGTGTTAAGTATGCTCTCACATTGATGCGCCGCCGCAAGATTCACAGTGTGGTTGTTGCCATTTCAGAAAAAAATCCCACCTATGGTATTGTTACTTCCACGGACATACGCGACAAGATCGTGGCTGCTAACCGTAACCCGGCTGAAATGACCGTGCGCGAGATCATGTCTGGTCCGATCATCACCGGTAACCCCGATTGGACCCTGATGGAATGCTCGCAGGTGATGCAGGAGCATCACATTCACCACCTGCCCATCGCCGATGAGAGTGGTGCCCTCATTGGGATAATTTCAGCAACGGACATATTTATAGCGGTTGAGGAAGCTGGTTGGCAGGAAGAGCAAACGTAGGGAACGGCAGCTGCCGTTCCGTACAGGGCGACGTCATCCCGCCGTTACAAATTGATTATGCCAAAGCAAAAGTATTATGTCGTCTGGAATGGGCACAAACCCGGCATCTACACCTCGTGGGCGGAATGCGAAAAACAGGTGAAGGGATTTGCCGCGGCACAATATAAGGCATTTGAATCGCTCAAGGAAGCGGAAGCAGCTTACCGGTCCAAGTATGAGGCGTTCAAGGGCAAACCAGCCTCCCAGGGAAAATGGAGAGAGGCGAGCACGAAGCCAATCCTTCCCTCCATTTGTGTGGATGCAGCCTGCAGCGGTTCGCCTGGCAAGCTTGAATATCGTGGCGTGTTCACAGAATCAGAAGAGGAGATTTTCCGCGTCGGTCCCTTTCCGGATGGCACGAATAACGTCGGCGAGTTTCTTGCCATTGTCCATGCCCTGACATGGCTGGCAAAACACCAGCGAAGCAGTCCTGTGGATGAAAAGGAAATCCCCGTTTATTCCGATTCTGAAAATGGGATCGCCTGGGTCTATACCGGCGAGTGCCGGACGAAGCTTAAGCATACCGAGCGCAACGCGTTGCTCTTTGCCATGATCCACAGCGCGGAAAACTGGCTGGCGGAAAATGAACTGCGCGATGACGCCGTCCTGAAATGGGATACAGAGTTGTGGGGGGAGATTCCCGCGGATTTCGGTAGAAAGTAAATAAGTAAACAAATACACAGGTAAACGAGTGACGTGTATACGTGTTTACCTGTGTGCCTGCCTCCTACCCGTTCTTCCAGTATCAAAACCAGTCGTTTCGGCGATACGTTCCAACGGCATCGTCGCTATACTGCTCCTCAGATAAAAGGAGCATTCTATGACTCAAAATATATTGGTAGAACTTTCTGACGCATTGGCAGATGCGGCCGAAAAAGCGGGCAAAGCGACGGTGCTCGTGAACGCGCGGCGGCGCATGCCTGCCAGCGGGATCGCGTACGCTGCCGACCTGGTCCTTACGGCGGATCACATTGTGGAACGTGAGGACGATATTAAAGTGATGCTTGCCGATGGGACGGAGATCCCTGCAAAGGTTGCCGGGAGGGACGCCGGTTCCGATCTGGCCGTACTTAAACTTGAACGCGCAGTTGCACCAGTAGCAGAAGTGACGAAGAGTCCCGCCCGCCTCGGACAGATCGCACTGGTCCTCGGTCGCCCGTCGCCGAATGGGATCGAAGCCAGCCTCGGGACCGTGAGCGCGATCGGCGGACCGATCCGCACCGGGCGCGGCGGCATGTTGGAACGCTACATCCGCACCGACAGCATTTCGTATCCCGGCTTTTCCGGCGGGCCGCTGGTTGCCGCGGATGGAACGGTGCTGGGTATCAACACCTCGGGGTTGGCGAATGGCGCGGCGATCACGATCCCCGCCGAGATCGCCTGGAAGATCGCTGAGACGCTCGTCAAGCATGGGCGCGTCAAGCGCGGCTACCTGGGCATTCGCAGCCAGACAGTGGAGATCTCTGCAGCTTCGCAAAAGGCACTCAAGCGCGAGCAGGCGACAGGGCTGCTGATTGTGGGCGTTGAAAATGACAGCCCTGCATCCAAAGGTGGCTTCATTGTTGGCGATATCCTCGTCGCGGTAGCGGGTGCGCCTGTCCTTCATCATGACGAATTGTTTACGCGGCTGACGGGTGATGTCGTGGACGTGTCCACGGGCAAGTCCACGCCGATCGAAATTCTGCGCGGCGGGCAGCCACAAACATTGAACGTGCAGGTCGGTGAGAGGTAATATGAATTTCAACGGTACGTTTACACAGGCGATCAGTGACCTGGTGGAACGGGTGATGCCTGCGCTGGTGATCGTACGCGGTCATCGTTATGGTGCCGGCTCGGGGATCGTCTGGGACGCGAACGGGCTCATCCTGACCAACAGTCACGTAGTTGGACGGCATACACCCATTGTCATTTTGCAGAATGACGGCGAGTACGAATCGCGGCTGATCGCGCGCGACCCGGACGTGGACCTGGCACTGCTTTCCATCGATGCGACCGGTCTGACGCCGCTCAAGCCTGCTCCCGCTTCGCCGCGCATCGGAGAAATGGTCTTTGCCTTCGGGCACCCATGGGGCCAGCGCAATACCGTCACGCGCGGGATCGTCAGCGCGCTAGTCTCCGCTCAGAACCGGCGCGGCGACACATTGCCGATCGTCCGCTCCGACGCGCCGCTCGCGCCCGGCAACTCCGGCGGGCCGCTGGTCAATGCCAAAGGTGAGGTCGTCGGCATCAATGCGATGATTATCGGCGGTGACCAGAGCGTCTCGATCGCGGCTTCGGTGGCCATGGATTTTGTTGCGAAGGCGATCAAAAAGGTAGATCCGGTTCCCAATGATGTGATTTAAAGTCCTTTCCGTCATTGCGAGTGGTGCTTTAGCGCCACGAAGCAATCTCATAATGAATTGGCAGGAAGTCGTGAGATTGCTTCGTCGCCTGCGGCTCCTCGCAATGACGGTTATTCGGGCTATACTTAACCCATGAAAACTGCTCTCCTGATCATCGATATCCAAAAGGATTATTTCCCCGGCGGCAAGTATCCGCTTATCGATCCGCTGGAAGCTGCGAAAAAGGCGTACATGATCCTGCAGTGTTTTCGTGAGCACGGCGGTCATCATGTTCACATCCAGCACATTTCTACGAAGCCCGATGCAACGTTCTTCATCTCCGGCGATCGCGGCACAGACATCCATGACTCGGTCGCACACTTCGAAGGCGAACCGATCGTCTACAAACATCAACCAAATTCATTCCTGAACACGGACCTGCTCGAGCTGTTGAAGAGCTGGGAGGTCGAGCGTGTCGTCATCACTGGCATGATGACGCACATGTGCGTGGATGCGACCGCCCGCGCCGCCTCGGACCTTGGTTTTCAAGTCATCATCGCCGAAGATGCCTGTGCAACGCGCGACCTGAAATATGGTGATACGACCATCCCGGCGGAACACGTTCACAAAGCATTTCTCGCCGCACTCAAATCATACGGCAAGGTGATGAAATCGGAAGCGATCCTGGCAATGCTCGCGGCAGAGATGGAACAAGCCTGAATATATAGAATTTTTGAAAAGTGTTCGCGGGACGCTGACAAACGCAGAAAAACGCGGACGGGTCTTTTGAAAATGAGCGGAGATCAGCGCTTACGGTGGTGCCAGGGTCTGCGTGCTAATTTCCTCTTGCTCCATCTGACTTCGTAACCCAAACCAACTGACCAGTAATCCCACTACCAGCGCAGCGGCCCCACTGAGATAGGGGAATTCAATGTTGACCTCGTAGAGATAGCCCGCCCAGAGCGGACCGATCACACGTCCCAGGCTGGTGGCGGCGCTATTCAATCCCATGACTGTGCCCTGGCGTTCCCCAGCAAAGCGCGAGATATGCGCGTTGAGTGTCGGACCGATCATTGCCAGCGCAACCGTAAAGAATCCCAATGCCAGCAAAGTAGTGACATAACCTGTTGCCAGTGACATGGCGATGAATCCCAACGCGCCACCCACCAATCCGGTGCGGATCAAGAAAGCTTCGCCAAACCGTTTCGTGAGCGGCCCGGTCAACACCCCCTGCACGACGATCAATGTCCCGCCCATGACCATCCAGATGGCTCCGACTTGTTTCGTGTCGAACGCGAATTTGTCGATCACGTAGAGTCCGGTGATGCCCTGGAAACTGGTCAAGCCGAAGCTCATGACAAAGATAAGTAGAAGCAAAATACCGACCGGGCTGAGGAATGTCTGTCGAAGTGCCTCGCGGGTGAGGTGGGTCCGTTTGTCGGTCGCGGGCTGTGTGACGCGCGATTCAGGCAAAATCGCAATCACCAGTAAGAAAGCAATGAATGCCAATCCAGCACCGATAAAAAAAGGGAATGAAAGCGAATCGGTCGAGAGAAAGCCACCGAGTATGGGACCAATCACAATCCCTACACCCATCGCCGCGCCGAGCTGTCCCATGCCTTCGCTGCGTTCTTTCTCCGGCGCCTGATCGCCGATGTATGCCATGGCGGTCGGCATGGTGGCAGAGGAGAGAATACCGGAGAGTGCACGGGCAAGAAACAACATCCAGAAACTGGTTGCCAGCCCGAACATGAACAGGGTAATGGCATAGCCAAGCACGCCGATGGAAAGAATGGATTTACGCCCGTAGCGGTCAGAGAGGACTCCCCACATCGGCGCGCAGATCAGCTGCATCAGCGAATAGGTGGACATCATCCAGCCGAGCTCGCGCCCGCCTGCGCCGAAGTGCTCGACATAGAACGGCATGACCGGCAGGACCATCCCATAGCCCAGCATGACCACGAGCAGGGTGAACGAAAGGATGAAAAGATTCCTGCGGCTGGCTGTGTTCATTTGCAGTGCCTAGAAAATCTTCTCCCAGCACTCGGAAATGTCATGCTCGGGCCCCATCACCGAAAAATACAGGGCGTTGGCTCCCTCCGAATATCCGCTGACAAAAGCCACCTTGCATCCCATCTGCTTGAGACGGTACAGCGCTTCGAGTACCACAGCCTTGCCCAGTCCACGCTTGCGGTGAGCCGCGACCGTTGCCACTGGCTCAAGATAAGCTGTGAGCGAAACATCATCGAACCAGGCGGTACAGAAGGCGGCAATGGAGCCATCCGCAGCGACAGCAACAATATCAAGATCGCGGCGGTAAAGCGGCGCTGACTGGATGCGGTGATACCACTCCGGGTGATCGCGGTTATCCCGGGCAACTTGGATGTCATCGTTGTGGAAGCCCAGACCAGATGCGTAGCAGCGCTCCAGCAGTTCCAGACCGGCGCCCATCGGGCGGATCGTGTAGCCCGGGATCACCGGAAGCTCTGGGAGGGGATCTTTCAGTAACCGCCGGTGCTCGATCTCGTTTTCATTCGGTCGTTCCACTCGCTGAAAACCGTGACGGCTCAGAGCCCCGTGAGAGAGTTTGTCCTGAGAATCAATGTAGAACTCCAGGTGCCGCTTGCCGTCCTGACGTGTTTCCGTGAGATGCTTTTCTGCGGTCGCGATCATCTCGTCAACGAGTTCTGGCGTGTGGAAATTGGGATGAATTTGCAGATAAGCCACCGTATGGGCTTCGGGGTTGAGCACAGCAGCAATCTCTCCCTCATCGGTTTCCCAGATGAATACAACTTCCTGCAGGGAGAAATGTTCGTAAGTGGGGTTGGCAAACCACCACCAGTAGTCGAACCGGACCACGTGCCAGCTCCGCTCGTGGCAGTCGTTAAGGATCATGACCCGGCGCAGGAATTCACGGATGCGCCAGTAATCCTCCTCGCTTTGGTAAGTGCGCATGGTTAGTTTCATAGTTCAACTCCTTCATACAGAATCAAGTGTGACGGTCCCGGCGCTGCCATCCACCTTGACCATTTGTCCGCTTTGGATGTAACGGGTTGCGCCGCGGGCCGCCATCACGGCCGGGATGCCGTACTCGCGTGCGACGATGCTGCTGTGACTGAGCGGCCCGCCGATGTCGGTGACAACGGCCGATGCCATAGCGAACAGCGGTGTCCAGGCAGGCGTGGTGGTCACAGCGACCAACACTTCGCCGGGTTTCATCGTATTGAAATCTTCCGGTCCAAGTAACACACGGGCTGGCGCGGTGATGGTGCCGCTGCTTGTGCCAACGCCCTTCAGGATCGTTTTCCCATCTTTCTTCTCCGCCTCGTCACCGTGGACAAATTTATTCCAGCCCGTTTTTTCCGGAAGCATCACAGGAGGTGTGAGCTTGAGGAACGATTGCCACTCTGCTTTGCGCGTTGGGATCCGCTCGGTGCAGTCAGGCAATGGTTTTCCGTTCTCGAGCGCGGCGATAAGTTCTTCCACCTCGGACTTTTCAAGCCAGTAAATATCATCCACCGATCCGATCGCTCCACCGGCAGCGAAGCGCCGTCCCAACTCCGCGAACATGCGCCGGATGAGAGGGTGTCCCATGCCCATGTCGAAGATGCTGTTCTCGCGCATCGGCCCGGTATCCTGTGCCCAGCGTAGCAGCTTCTCGAACCAGCCTTTGCGCGGCCATCCAATCCGATTCAATACGACTTGCATCGCCTGCTCGCGTTTCTCGATGGCTTCGCGTTGGCGCTCGTAGGGATCATGCGCCTTTCCTTCGATGAAGGCTTTGATCGCATCCAGCAGGGGACCGGGGGTTTCCGCGGGCGTTGGGTTGGCAAAGTCGAACTCATAGGCAGTGTGACCGAATTCATCCAGATGTTCTTGGAATTTGAGTTGCCATTCCTTCCACAAGTCCGTGGGGAGAGACAGAGGCGGAGTTTGCCGCTTGAGATCGGCCAGCAGTTGATCGTTTGGTGTGCGAAGTATATATTCCTCCAGCCGATTTGTCCCCAACCACTTGGCTAGGTCGAACAGGGATTTTTCCGCCTGCAGGGCAACCGTCTCCGAGCCGAGCAGGAAAACCGTCGCCTCTGGATCTTCCCTGCGTTTGATCAGGCTGCTATAGAGACGCGTAAAGAGAATCTCGCTCATGGAAGCAGCCGGCAGGGTCGTCTGAATGTCCGTGAAATAACGGCAGGCAGTGAGAAAGACCGTCCGCACTCCGTTCAATAGTTCGGAAGGGGAAAGTGAATCGATCGGCTTTTTTTCCCATTCCTCGACGACAACGGCAAATTTCTGACGCGCAGCCTGCCAGCGCGCCACGCTGTTTCGGAAAAACGGGATGAGCTGGGAGACCGTTACTTTTAGGAGCAGACCTGCATTCCCTTTCAACCGAGTCCCACCATAGACATAACCGTTGAGCGGCACATAAAAGCCATCGCTGGCAAGTAGTCTCGGCGCGTCCTTTCCGATGATCCGGTCCCACATTTCAGCGGTTGCCTGATTCGCGATTTCCAGTCCCAGGGTGGCAAACAATGGCGTGACCGGGCTGGGTGTATGTTCTGCCAGACTGCCACGCCCGTACATGACGGTTTTATCAGGCATGATCCACTCTGGTGGCAGGGCCGTGATGGGACGCGCCTGCACAACCGCAAACCTGCCATTTGAAAATGTCCACTCGACATCCATCGGCATGCCGTAGAATTCCTCGATCTTCATGCCCAGCCGCGCCAGTTCCATCGTCTGTGCATCGTTGAGAACGGCCTTTTTCTTTTGGGGATCGGGAACAGGCACTTCGCTTGTGCCCTGTTCGGTCCGAACGGTCATGACCAGTTTCTCGGCAATCTCGCGACGGATCACTTTACGCTTTTGCTTGTCTACCGTTAACGTGTCCGGAGTCACCGCCCCGGCGACCACGGCTTCTCCCAACCCCCAGGCAGCGTTGATGACGAGTTCGTTGCGTTTGCCATTAAGCGGATTGATCGTGAACATGATACCTGCCGCATCAGCAAATACCAGTTCCTGTACCACGACGGCTAAAGCCACCGTGTTCTGGTCGATGTTGTTCTTGATACGGTAGGCGATGGCGCGCGCCGTCCACAACGACGCCCAGCATTTTTTCACTGCGTCGAGGAGAGCCTCTTCACCGCGAATGTTCAGATAGGTTTCCTGTTGTCCGGCAAACGATGCATCCGGCAGGTCTTCGGCGGTGGCGGAGGAACGAATAGCAACCGATTTACGATTGACGATTTGCGATTTATGATTGCCCAGGTTGGTGTATGCATCT
>DASTJG010000153.1:0-3299 GCA_035716785.1 Anaerolineales bacterium | reverse complement strand
CCATCGGCAGTTCGGGGAAGGCAGCCTTTACCACATGGATCACATCGAGATACGCCAGCGCGGGTTTGACCATCAACATGTCCGCGTCCTCGTCTACATCCAACTGTGCTTCGCGCAGCGCTTCGCGCACGTTAGCCGGGTCCATCTGGTGCGACTTCCGGTCACCAAATTTTGGGGCGCCCTCCGCGGCTTCACGGAACGGACCATAAAACGATGAGGCATACTTCACAGCGTAAGAAAGGATGGGCAGATTTTCATAGCCCGTCTCATCCAGCGCGCCGCGGATCGCCCCTACCATCCCATCCATCATGCCGCTCGGAGCGACAATGTCCGCGCCGCATCGAGCATGCGAGACCGCGACCTTCGCCAGCACATCCAGTGTTGGGTCATTCAACACATACCCTTCGGGCAAACCCATTTGAAAATGTTCACCGGTGTTCAAAATCCCGCAGTGTCCATGATCGGTATATTCACACAAACACACATCCGTCACCACGACCATTTCAGGGATTTCCTTTTTAATGGCACGGATCGCCTGCTGGACGATGCCATCTTCTGCAAAATTCTCCAGTCCAATCGGATCTTTCTCCTGGGGAATACCGAAGAGGATGACTGCGTTCACACCGGACTGCATGGCTGTGCCCGCTTCCCGGACCGCTTCCTCCACCGACAGCTGGTAGATGCCCGGCATCGAGCGGATCTCGCTGCGACCCTGTCCATGCCGCACGAACAACGGATAGATAAAGTCGCGCGGATTGAGTTCTGTCTCACGGACCATGGCGCGCAACGCAGGGGTCGCGCGCAAGCGGCGAGGACGATTCGTGATTTTCGATTTGCGATTTACGACACCCGCACTTGCGTCAGGTGCAAGTGTTTGCGATCGATGATTTTCAATTTCAAGCAGAGTCATGACGCCTCCAAACTACGAATGACTTCGATCAGTCCTTCCGTTGTGTACTCTCTGGCAACGGTTAAGTTGATCAAACCTTCCGCGCGCGCGGCTTGTTCGGTAATGGGACCGATACAAGCATACAGTGGATTCCCGGGCAGGCAAAAAGGATCAAGGCCATTTTGTCGCGCAATTGCTGCAAAACTCTGTACAGTCGATGGGCTGGTCAATGTGACGACATCCACGCCCGATCTCAATGCAGCAAGTCCATCGGGCTCAGGCTGAGCAGGCAGTGTTTGATAGACAGCAATTTCATGAGGAATACCACCCGCTTCTTTAATCGCTTCAGGCAATGCCTTGCGCGCGATCTCGGCCCGTGGCAGCAACACCCACCTATCCTGCAAATCCCCCAGCCCGGGCACAATCGACTCGGCTACATACTCATCGGGGACAAAGTCAGGGGGTACACCGCGCGCCTGTAAGGCTTCAGCAGTCTTGGGCCCGATGGCAGCGACCCTCACTCCTAACCCCTTATCCCCTTTTGGCAGGCCTGGGTTATTGAACACCACTTCCACCGCATTGGCAGAGGTAAACACAACCCAGTCATAATTATTCAAGTTTGCCAAAGCCTGTTCCAGCTCGACATTATTTTCAATCGGACGGATTTCGATCACAGGGAAAAAAATCGGCTCGAAACCGGCAACCTGCAGCTTTTCTGCAAAATCCCCGGCTTGGGCACGCGGGCGAGTGATCAGGATCCGTTTCATCTCATTACACTCGTGGCAATAATTTCATGCGCGCCCTGTGAGATAGCCTTCTGAGCAAGCTCATTCCCCAACGCCAACGCATCTGTGCCTTCACCGGTCACTTTGATAGCTTTCTTCCCATCCTCCGAAATCACCAAGCCTGTCAACCTGCCCCCTGCCCCCTGCCCCCTGAACTCTGCGTACGCCGCGACAGGAACCGCACACCCCCCTCCGAGTCCGCTCAGGAAAGCGCGCTCGGCCGTGACCGCGCTTCGTGCCGATTCATCCTCCAGCACAGTGAGCAGGTCGAGGGTCGTTTGATCCTCGGATCGGCACTGAATCGCCAGAGCACCCTGTCCGGGCGCGGGAAGCATCACATCCAGGGGCAGCCACTCCGTCACATGCTGATCCAAGCCCAAACGAGATAATCCTGCACCTGCCAAAATGATCGCGTCGTATTGGCCTTCCAGGGCTTTGCGCAGACGCGTGTCTACATTGCCGCGCAACGATTCGGTTTTCAGATCCGGGCGAGCCGCCAGCAACTGTGCCGCGCGCCGCAGACTGGATGTCCCCACCAAAGCATTTTGGGGAAGCGTTGCAAGCGTAAATCCATCCCTTGAGACCAGCGCGTCACGCACTTCTGCGCGTGCAGGAATACATCCAATCGTGAGCCCATCCGGATTCTCAACCGGCAGGTCTTTGAGCGAGTGAACCGCGCAATGGACCGCACCCGAGAGCAGTTCACTTTCGAGTTCCTGAGTGAACAGACCCTTGCCGCCGATTTCGGGCAGAGGCTTATCGAGGATTTTGTCTCCTTGCGTGATAATTACTTTTTCTTCACAAACGAGATCAAGATAAATTCCCTGCAACGCATGGATCACCCACTGGGTTTGCCAGCGAGCCAGGGCCGAAGGACGGGTTGCGAAGATTAGTTTCATAGTTCGGTAGTTCAGTAGTTCAGTAGTTCGGTAGTTCGTTAGTCCGCAGCGGTGGAAGACACATTGAACAGCTTGCGCGCCAGCGCCGCATACTCGGGAGCACGCTGCGAGGCAGCTTCTGAGCGCAGGTGACGGGTGGGATAATCGAGCAGCTTCTGGACGAGGGCCTGGGTGAGTGCTTCGATCCGTTCGCGCTCCGCATCCGTCAGGTCAGGCAGGCGGCGCAAGGTCTTTTCAAGTTCCGCGGCGCGGATCGCCTCCGCCTGCTGGTGAATATCCGCGATGAGCGGCAACATCTCCAGTGACTTCAAATAATCTTCGAACTCAGAGAGTTCTTCCTCAAGAATTTGCCTGACGTGCGGCACTTCGTCCATCCGATGTGTCAACGAATCTTCGAGTTGTGCATTCAAACCATCGATATCGAAAAGTTTGATGTGAGGGATATTTACACAGTCAGCGTCAATGTCGCGCGGCACGGCAATGTCGATCAGGACCAATGCACGTCCGGCGCGTGAGCGCATCGCTTCACCGACCATTTTTTCACTCACAACAATATGCGGCGCGCCCGTGGACGAGATCAGGATATCTGCGTCGCACAGCGCCTGCGGCAGAAACTCGAATGTAGCCGCTGCCGCGCCCCAGCGCTGTGCCAGTTCCTGGGCGCGCTCCAGCGTCCGGTTAATGACCCGGATCTTTTCAACCCCGCGCTTGCGCAGCGCCTCGACA
>DASTJG010000152.1:0-2684 GCA_035716785.1 Anaerolineales bacterium | reverse complement strand
GACCAGGCCGGCAGATACGGGAAGACCGGTCAGTTCTGCATTCAACGCAGGAACATGCACCACCGCTGCCTCCTTCGATAGGGACTTGATCTTGCCTTCGAGGAAATTCGACTCGCCGATAAAATCTGCCACGAACCGGTTGGCAGGGCGCTCGTAAATCTCGATGGGCGTCCCGATCTGCTGTACCTTCCCCTTGCTCATCACAGCGATCCGATCGGACATGGTCAGGGCTTCCTCCTGATCATGGGTTACATAGACAAAGGTGATCCCAAGCTGTTGCTGCAAAGCTTTGAGCTCGAGCTGCATTTCCTTGCGGAGCTTTAAATCCAGCGCCCCCAGCGGCTCATCCAGCAGCAATACTTCAGGTACTTTCACCAGCGAGCGGGCAACTGCCACGCGTTGCTGCTGCCCACCGGAAAGCTGCCTGGGACGGCGGCGTTCCATCCCGGTGAGCTGCACCATCTCCAGCGCCCTGGTCACACGCTTTTTGATTTCATCTTTTGTGGCGCCTTCCATTTCCAGACCGAACGCAACATTCTCAAAAACGGTCATATGCTGAAAGAGCGCATAATTCTGAAAGACGGTATTCACCTTCCGCTGGAAGGGAGGCGTGTGCCCCATCGGTTTGCCTTCGATATAGATCTCACCTTCCGTCGGCCACTCGAACCCGGCAATCATCCGCAAAGAAGTGGTCTTGCCGCACCCCGAAGAACCAAGCATCGAAAAGAACTCGCCGTTCTTGATCTGCATGGTGACATGGTCAACCGCCGATAAGATCGCCCCCTCCGGCGTAACAAATTGCTTCAATACATCCCGCATTTCAACCGCAAATTCACTCGTCATTGCTCGCTCCTCAAAATTGGGACAATTTTACTGCACCTTCACGAAAAATCATAAAAAAATCACAATCGACCCAACAAAGTCAATTAGACAACACATCATCAGAGCGCCCGGTTAACCAGTACTCCAGCAAAACTTTGTAGTTGATCTCTTACAAAAAGATTTCGTTTACATCCAGAACGATTCGGCAATCCCGATCACAGGTGCTTATGAGTCCCATCCAACTTCCCTTACAAGATTACCCGGACTTCTTTCCAGGCCCGCCCCGGCAGGTATCAACTAACTTATGCTTATTATTGACGACAAGAGTCTGTGAGTCAAGCAAAAGACCATTACCCATCTGGGTAATGCTGCACTGTGAATTATTAGCTTCCCACGGTAGCTGTGACTTCTATCCAGATACGCCGGGTCTGTATCAAAGTATCGAAACGGATCTCCTTTTGACTGGACTTGAAGATACTTCCTTGTCAACATAGTCCAATCACCCACTTGAGCCACAGTGGTGCCGGACCCGGTTTGTTGTAAATCTTATGAAATTGTGATTTTCAACAAGGATACGACTAAAATTTCCTGCTCCATTCCTTCGGCCAGCGTTCGACAACCACTTTCTTTTGAGTAAAGAACTCCACGGCATCCATGCTCTGTCCATGCATATCGCCAAAGAACGAATCCTTCCAGCCGCTGAACGGGAAGAACGCCATCGGCGCGGCGACACCGATATTGATCCCGATGTTTCCCGCCTGGGCTTCGTACCGGAACCGGCGCGCGGCATTCCCGCTGGATGTAAAGAGACTCGCCTGATTGCCGTACTGTCCACTATTGACCAGCTCGATCGCTTCATCCACCGTATTGACGTGCATGAGGCTGAGAACCGGTCCGAAGATCTCGGTCTTTGCGATCTCACCTCCGCGCGGGACGTCCGACAGAATGGTAGGCCGGACGAAGTAACCGCTTTCGTAGCCTTTGACCGACGCCCCGCGTCCATCGACGGGGATGGCTGCTCCCTCCTGGACGCCGCGTCCGATCAACTGCTCGACGCGCTCCTTGCTCGCGGCGTTGATCACGGGTCCCATCTGGACACCTGCATCGAGTCCGTAGCCTACAACACGCGTCGCAGCCGCGTCACAGATCAACTCGGTAAACGTATTGCGCGCCTCCGCCACGGTCACTGCGAAAGAGACGGCGAGACAGCGCTGGCCCGCGCAGCCGAAAGCAGAATCCGCGACGATCTTGGTCGCCATCTCCATATCGGCATCCGGCAAGACGATGACGGGATTCTTCGCGCCACCCTGCGCCTGGACGCGCTTCCCGTGCGCGGCGGCTGTTGCATAAATGTATCTGGCAATATTCGTCGAGCCGACAAATGTGATCGCGCGGATAGCTGGGTGTTCGAGAATTCCGTCCACCACATCCTTCGCGCCGTTGACCAGGTTCACCACTCCCTTCGGGAAGCCAACCTGTTCGATGAGCTTGAAGATAAATTGCATGGTCATCGGCACTTTTTCGGAGGGCTTCACAAGGTAGGTATTGCCTGCGGCAACGGCATAGGGCAGATACCAGAATGCGATCATGCCCGGGAAGTTGAACGGCGCGATCGTGGCGCATACCCCCACCGGCTGGCGAATCATCAATTCATCAATGCCCGGCGCGATATCCTCGACCAGCTCGCCCTTCATCAAATGCGGCATGCCGCAGGCAACTTCCACCTTCTCGATGGCCCGCACCATTTCCGCCTTTGCTTCTTCGAACGTCTTGCCGCATTCATTAGTAATGATGCGTGCAATTTCATCGTGATTGGTCTTGAGCAGGTCACGCAGTTTGAAAAGATACTGCACACGATCCTG
>DASTJG010000151.1:0-11934 GCA_035716785.1 Anaerolineales bacterium | reverse complement strand
AGAACAATCAAATAGCAACAACAATCAAACAATGGAGTCTTTGCTAAAAGAGCAGGATCTTAATGTCGACCTGCCTCAGGCCGGCGAGATCCGCACTGGCGTTATTGCTAGCATTAGCCCCACCCAGATCCTTGTCAGCATCGGAGCCAAATCCGAGGGCGTCGTCTCTGGTCGTGAACTGGAACAACTGACAGCGGAAGAACGTGACGTGCTGAAGGTGGGTCAGGAAGTACACGTGTACGTCATTAATCCTGAAGATCAAAATGGCAATGTCGTCCTTTCGCTGAAGCGCGCCCAGGAGCAGATCTCCTGGGATAACGTCGAGAAATTGCTCTCGAGTGATGAAGTGATCGAGAGCAAGATCATTGGCTTCAACAAGGGCGGCTTGATCGCCGGGGTGGAAGGCCTGCGCGGCTTTGTACCCTCCTCGCAGATCAGTGCCATGCGCCGCAGCCAATCGACAGGCGATACACCTGAACAGCGCTGGCAGAAGATGATCGGCCAGCCGATCACCGTGCGTGTTATCGAAGTGGACCGTGAACGCCGCCGCTTGATCCTTTCGGAGCGCGCCGCCAGCACCGAGTCACGCCAATCCATCAAGGAACGCGTGATCGAGGAATTGGAAGAGGGCAAGGTCTACACCGGGCGTGTGACCAGCCTGGCCAATTTTGGCGCGTTCATCAACATCAACGGTGCCGATGGCCTCGTCCATCTTTCTGAGCTTTCGTGGGAGCACATCGATCACCCGCGTGAAGTGCTGGAAGTGGGGCAGGAGATCAAGGTCAAGGTCATCAACGTGGACAAGGACAAGAAGCGCATTGGTCTTTCGGTCCGCGCCCTGCAGGAAGACCCGTGGAGAGCACGCGTGGAAAAGTACAGCGTTGGACCATTGGTCGAGGGTGTCATTACCCGCCTGACCAAGTTCGGCGCGTTTGCCCGCCTCGAAGGCGACATCGAAGGCTTGATTCATATTTCCGAGATTGCCGAACACCGCATCGAACATCCGAAGGAGGTTCTCAAGGAAGGCGAAGTCAAGAGCCTGCGCGTCATTCGCATCGACCCGGACCAGCATCGCATCGGTTTGAGCCTCCGTAAGGTGGACTCGGCTGCCTTTGCCGACAAGGACTTCAAACTCCTCGCCGCCGAATTTAAGTCAGATGAGGAACCCGAAGCCGCCGAACCGTCCGAACCTGCTGAGACTTCAGACGATTCCCCGGGTGAAGCCACTTCCGAAAATCCGGAAGCCTAATTCTCAATCAAGAGCGTCCCGCCGCAGGCGGGACGCTCTTTACCCCTTATGCCCCTGATCCTCGAGTCACATCAAGATATTGCATGGAACATGCTCACCTATGGGCGCGACTATACGCGCCCCGTCCATGTCACGCGCCGTCTTGAGGCCGGCACAACCACACCAGAACGCAATGGAGATTGCCTTGTTGGCTGGCCCGAATATCAACGTGGACAAGTCGCCGTAGTCTTCGCGACGTTATTCGTCACACCTGCCAAATGGATGGAGCCGGGGGACACTGTTGTCTATAAGGATTACCAGACTGCTCATCGCCTCTACCGGAATCAAATCGATGTCTATCGCGAACTGGCCGATTCGCAGCCGGATAAATTCCGCCTCATTTCCTCCACGAAGGAACTTGACTCCGTCATCGAGCACTGGTCCCAGCCTGCGCGGGATGGGGAAGGTCATCCGGTTGGATTGGTTTATTTGATGGAAGGCGCGGATGGGATCCGCTCGCCGCATGAGTTGAGCGAGTGGTATGAGCTGGGCTTGAGGATCATCGGTCTTGCCTGGGCAGGGACGCGCTATTGCGGCGGTACCAGTGAGCCTGGTCCCTTGACCGATGAGGGGCGCAAGCTGGTCGCGGCGATGGCGGACTATAACTTCATCCTTGATCTCAGTCACATGGATGAAGCTGCCGCGCTCGAATCGCTGGATCGATATGACGGTCCGGTCATGGCGACTCACTCGAATTGCGCCGCGCTCATGCCGGGTTCCGGTACGAACCGCCATCTGTCGGATCGCGTCATCCGCGGCCTGATCGAACGTGACGGTGTGATCGGGCTGATCCCTCTGAATACGTTTCTCAAGGTCGGTTGGCTGCGTAAGAACGGCAGCCGCCGCGAAGAGGTCTCGCTGGATGCCTTCCTCGCGCACATCGATCATGTCTGTCAACTGGCGGGAAATGCGGATCATGCCGGCATCGGCTCAGACTTCGATGGCGGCTTTGGTTTACAATCCATTCCCCCGGAACTGGATACGATTGCCGACCTGCAGATGGTCGCTTCCAAATTACTTGCGCTCGGCTACAGCGAAGCCGACGCGGCAAACGTCCTGGGTGGCAACTGGTTACGATTCCTTCGAAAGCATTTGCCAGCATGAACATTGAACCTGGTTTCCGAATCTCTTATTTGCGGGTCCGTTTCAGTCTGATCTGTGTTGGGCTGGGTCTATTTATATTTGCCACTGGGGCCAAACCCAACTGGTTTAGCTGGAACAGAGCCGAGGTGGTCGGGTTTGTGCAGATCGCGGTCCTGCTCGTCGGACTTGGGTTGATCTGTGTGGGTGGTTACATTGGACTTACTGCGCTGTGGGGCAAGGAACAACGCAGCATCGTTGCCGATATTGGCTCGCGCTTGATCGGAACCGGATATGTGATCGCGGTGTTTGCCGGTATGGCGGATGTATTCGGAATGGGCGCGCAAACCCTGCCGGAAAATCCATACTTCGGTCCGCTGCAGGCAACCGGTTTGCTGATTGGCGAATCTGTGATCGCCATCGGTTTTTTGATGTTGATCCCCTATCACTTGCAATTAGACAAAACGACTAAATAACGGGTCCAGTTGGTAGGGGGCTCTTTTGATTTCCGGTTGATTCGCCCAGGGCTGTAAAAACAGTTTGATAATAGCTGTGTTTGCAGCCAGTAGTTTGTTCCCAATGTAAACTGCCACTTTATGCAGCCATTTGAAGATGATGGGTTCCCGGATGAAGATCAGTGCAACAATGAACAGGGCAAGCAATAGACCATAAAGTAGTGCCTTCATCATGAAAATTAACATGGAAAGCATGACAAAAATTGGCAATGTAAAAGGTGCCAGGAGTATTGCCGCAGGGTGATAATCTCGTTTTTTAGGATCGTCAGCTGGATAGCGCGCGTTCACAAGGTAAGCATACCCTGCGCATCCCATCGTAAAAAGAATGTACAAAAAAATCCCCCAGCACAGACATTGAGTGTTTCGAAGCAGCATTGTTTACCCCTTACCGGTTGATTTGTTTTACGACAATACAATATTCCTTATGCGGTAAAAGAACACCCCGCATCATCATGACGCAGGATGTTCGAAATGAGATACAGTAATCGTCAATTTTGTTAGAAAAACTTTTTGACCGTTTCCACCAACATGGCAGTGCCGATGGGCAGGGCGCGTTCGTCCAGGTCGAATTTGGGATGGTGGAGCAGGTAGTTTTCGTGTCCCTGCTTTTGCGTGCCAAGTGTGAACATCGCTCCGGGCGCATGTTTCATAAATTCTCCGAAATCCTCTGCCCCGAGCGTTTTGTGGATCTCGTGGACGTTTTCCTCCCCAAGCAGGTCTTTGCCGGTCTTTTCAATGACTTCGGATACCCATTTGTCATTGATCATGGGCGGGCCGCCGATCTCGTACTTCAGTTCATAATCGCCGCCGAGTGCTTTTGCAACATCGAAGGCACGTTTCATTTCCGCCACGATCTGCTGGTGGACCTTTTCGTTGGTGAAGCGCAGCGTCCCGGCGAGCTTCACGCTTTCGGGGATGACGTTCTCGGTAAACCCGCCGTTGACCGCGCCGATGCTGACGACTGCCGGCTCGAACGGGTTGAGGCGGCGTGAAACGATCCCGTTCAGGGCCAGGATGACATGTGCTGTCAGATAGAACGGGTCGATGGTTTTATCGGGATGCGCGCCGTGCCCGCCGATGCCTTTGATCACTGCGAACCAGCTGTCGACGCCGCCTGAACTGGGACCGGCGTTAATGCCGATCGTGCCGACGGGGTTGAGCGGGTCCACGTGCTGGGCAATGACGAAGTCCACGCCGTCCATGGCGCCCTCGGCAGCCATGCGCTGTGCGCCGCTCTTGCCTTCCTCGTCGGTGGTCTCTTCGCAGGGCTGGAAGAGAAAGCGCACACGACCCGGCAGCTTTTCCTTCGACAAAAGCAATGCCGCGCCCAATGCCATGGCGGTATGCGCGTCGTGACCACAGCCGTGCATTGCCCCCGGGATTTGTGAGGCGTATTCGTATTCATTCTGTTCGAGGATGGGGAGGGCGTCCATGTCCGCGCGGACGGCGATCAGCTTGCCGCCTTCGCCGATCTCCGCGACCACGCCGGTCTTGCCGACGCTGCGCCTGACGCGATAGCCCATCTTCTCCAGCTCCTCCGCGACAATTTTTGCAGTCCGGTGAAGCTCGAATCCGATCTCGGGATGCATGTGGAAGTCGCGCCGCCATTCGATCAATTCTTCTGAAATTGCGTGGGCTTGTTTGAGCATGTGTGTCCTTCGGATGCAGACAAGTAGACACGTACACAGGTAAACATGTGCCGTGACTACTTGTGTACCTGTGTACGTGTTTACCTTTATAACTTATACCACAGCCGGTGCCAGCTCATGCGCGGGCAAGGCGTCCATGCCGGCTTGTCCGGCGAGGTCGAGCACGAAGGCGTGCAGCTCCGCCACTTTGACGGAATCCAGCTCCGGCTGGGTGTAGGAAGCGAGCAGTTGGTTGACGCGTACCTTGGCGCGCGCGAACGCGTCCAGCGATCCGCTTTCCTTCCAGCCGCGCATCGAGTCCCGGTCGATGACCGCGCCGGGTACATGCTGCTCCTTTTGAAAAAGTTTCATGGTGATCCTTTGTTTCAGGAAGTCGCCGCCTTTGAAGTCAACGCCTTCGTAAAAGCCGGTGGCAAGCGTTTCGGTGTGGATCAGCATGCCTGCCAGCATGCGCTGTGCCATGGCAATGCCTTCGGCGTCGATGACCAGCTTTTCGGGACTCTGGCAGAGCAGCGAATCGACCATCCCCGCGCCCGAGATCATGTTGATGCCGCTCAGCGCGCCGACCAGCGCGCCCATCCCGCTTTCGAGACCGGCCTGCATGTCGAGCAGTTTCGATTCGGTTGCGCAGAGGTAGGCGTGCGTGGGCAGTCCAAGTGATTTTCCGATCTGAGCGTAGGACGAGTCGATCATGGCGGTTTCCATCGAGCCGAAGGGTGTGCCCCCTTTGCGCATGTCGAAGATGGAGGGCGCGCCGCCCCAGACAATGGGCGAACCCGCCTGCGCGAGTTGATGGATCGTGATGCCCGAGAGACATTCCGCGGCGTGCTGTGTAACCGCGCCCAGCAGCGTGACCGGTGCCGCGGCGCCCGCCAACGGCATGGACACAATTTCGGCAGGCACACCCGCGTGCGCCAAAGTGATCAGATTGCCCGCGCCGAAGTTCGACCAGATCAGCGGTGGAGAGGGACAAACGTCGAAGACCGCGCGCGGCTTCTGGCGCAAAGCATCTCTTCCTCCCGCGAAGATCGCCAGCATGTCGATCATCTGGTGGACGGTTTTGTTGCTGAAGGCACCCGTGACGATGGGCTTCTTCGAATAGAGCATCACCAGGTACAGGCGGTACAGGTCCTGGATTTCCTTCTTGACTTCCGTGCAGACGATTGCCGTGGACTGCGCGTCGTACTGCGGGATCTGCTCGGCAACTTTCAGAACGCGGATCAGATCGGGTGTTTGCGCGTCGCGATGTTCCAAAGTGTCCGGATCGAGGATCGCGATGCCGGAAGAGCCCGGGTCGAAGTGGACTGCCTCGCCGCCATACTGGACTTTTGGATTGCCATCGTAATCATAAAGGTGGAATTGTTTTGGGACTGTTTCAAGCGCCCTGCGAACAAGTTGCTCCGGGATGTGGGCGATGAACGTCTCCTCATCCACGGTCGCGCCCGCGGCTTCGAGCAGCTCGCGCACCTCCTCATTTTGAACTTTGATGCCCGGCTTCAGCATCAGTTGAAAGGCTTCGTCGAGGATTCTTTGAATTAGATCATCCGTCAGCAGGGAAAGTTTAGGCTGCATATTGTGAACCTCTTTCTTGCCGCGAATTTCGCGGCTAGCATTATAAAAGCCTTGCGAGGCTGATCAACCTTCGCAAGGCTTATTGTTAACTTTTCTCAACAGACTTGATGATCTTTGCCATCTCGGCGCTGATCTTCGGGTCGAGCGGCTCGGGGCAATGCTCTGCCAGGATCTTGCGCGCCTTGGCGGTTGCCCAATCGCGCGCATCGTCTTTCTTCGTTTCCCATTCACTGTACGGACGCCTGTCCATGAATTGCGGGATGAAGAGATCGCGCATGTGCTTGCGGGTGTGTTTCTGCGCCAGGAAATGTCCGCCGGGACCGACGTTGGCGATCGTGTCGAGGGCAAGCGTTTCCTCATTGACTTCAATGCCCTGCATCACCTTGTGGATGATGGAGAAGATCTCGCAGTCCATCATCATCTCGGCGAAGGACCAGATACGGCTGCCATGCAGGAACCCGCATCCCAGCAGCATGTCGGACATGACAATGCTTGCCATGAACGTGGAGAGTCCGCCTTCGAGTCCGGCTTGCCAGTTCGGTTCCTTGGCGCCGGTGGCAAATGAACCCATTGAAAGCGGGATGTTGTAGAAGTCTGCCAGCACATTCGTCGCGGCGCCGAAGAGGAAGTCCTCGGGCCCGCCGCCGGTGTAGGCACCCGTGCGCAGGTCGGAGGCGGTTTGGGCTGCGGCGTAAAAGACCGGCGCGCCGGGATATGCCAGCTGCAGCAGGGCAGTTGCAGAGATTACCTCTGCATTGCCCACAGCGAGGTCCCCCGCCAGCGTGGCGGGACCGGTCGTCAGGCAGGCAGCCATCGTCATGAAGCCGGTCGGGATGCCGTGCTCGGCGGCGATCAGGGCCGCGTCCAGGCTGCCGCCGTCGTGACCGAGCGGGGGAGCGGTGCACTGCATCAGTGAGAGCACGGGGCGTTCGCGCAGGTCATCCTTACAGCCTCCTGTGAGCAGGGCAGCCATTTCCATGGCGGCGTTGGCTTCAGGGACGTTGTAGATGCTTTCGGTCTGGACGTGCTTGGTGGAGTTCTCCCAGACGGCTTTGATCTCGTGCAGCCCGCGCGCTTCGGCGGGTTTATCCTGCGCCGAGACCGCGACCCAATGGAACGCGACTTCCTCGGTCGCGTCAGCCACGCGCACGATCTCTTCCACGTCGCGCAGACACGAGGTCCGCTTTTGACCGGTCTGGAGGTCGATCACCTCCACGCCACAGCCGTCCGTTCCCAGGTAAACATGATTCCCATCCAGTCGCAGATCCTGCTGTGGGTTGCGTGCCGCGAGCGAATAGGCTGGCGGGCACTTTGACAACGCGTGCTCGATCAGGTCGCCTTTGGCGCGTACGATCTTTTTCTCGCGGTCTACTGTGGCGCCATTGGCTTCCCAGATCTCCAGGGCCCGCTGAGATGGGAAGCGCACGCCCACATGTTCGATGATCCACAGCGTAGCTTCATGGATCTTTTTGACTTCTTCCGTTGTTAAGACTTCAAGCTTCAGCTTTGGATTGCTGATGGACTTGATATTTTTCGACATAGTGGCATCCTGTTTTAACCACGAAGGACACTAAGGAACACGAAGGTCTTAATTCTCCTTTGTGCAACTTTGTGTTCTTTGTGGTGAAACGATTCTTATTCTTTCCCAAGCAGTTGTTTCGCCAGCCTGACCGCGCCGACGGCATCTTCGGAGGTGCCATCCGCTTTGATCTTTTCGGCCCAGTCCTTGGTGATCGGTGCGCCGCCTACGATCACCCGGATGCGCGGGCGCAGACCCTCTTTGTCGAGTTCCTCGATCACCTCACGCTGGCGGACCATGGTCGTCGTGAGCAGCGCGCTCATGCCGATCAGATCGGCGTTGACCTCAATCGCCTTGCCGATGATCTTATCGGCGGGCGCGTCCACGCCGAGATCATACACTTCGAAGCCCGAAGCGCTGAGCATCGTGCCAACCAGCGTCTTGCCGATCTCGTGAATATCGCCCTCGACCGTTGCCAGCACCACGCGTCCCAGCACCTCACGCGCCTGACCCTGCTTGCGCAGTTCAGGCTCAAGCGTGGCGATCGCGGCTTTCATCGCTTCGCCGGCCATTACCAGCTCGGGCAGGAATGCCTCTCCCTTGCCGAACTGTTCCCCGATGTAGCTGACACCGTTCACGAAGCCTTTTGTGATCGAGTCCAGAGGATTGATCTGTAATTCTATGGATTTCTGTGCGAGTGCTACAGCCTGTTCAGCCTCGCCATCGATGATGCTTTGCGCCATTTGTTTGTATAGTTCTTCTGTCATGTTGCCGTCTCCTTTGTTCATTTTCTCAGCAGGGGCGAAACCTGCATTTCTTTTTCACGTAACAACTCTGTGGGGATGTTCAGATATTCCTCCAGCCATCTGCCCGACTCGATCACATGCTCAATGGATTTTTGAACCGCTTTCTCACCATCCCTTTTTTTGAGCGCGTTCACGATAGCAATATGTCCCTTGAGCGTATTTGTTGTGCTGTCCGCAAGCAGATCCGGGTTGCGGAACAATGCTTCGTACAAGAGCCAGTCTGGGAATGCATTTGCCACGATCTCATACAACTTGATCAGCAGGTTATTCCCTGAGGCTTCCGCAATGATGGAATGGAACTCACGGCTTACCTTCTGCTCGTCCGACATTTCCTTCAGAGAATTATGCTTCTTCATCTGTTCGAGCATTTCTTCGAGACTTGCGATCTGCTCGTCTGTGATGTTCCTGGCTGCCTCCTGTGCGATCAGCGCTTCCAGCACCAGGCGCAATCCATATGCTTCCACTATATCCTTTGGGGACATTTCCCGCACGCGCACGCCGCGATATGGGACGCGTTCTGCCAGCCCGGCAGAGACCAGCAGGTCCAATGCTTCTCTGACAGGCGTCATGCTCACGCCTAGCTGGGTGGCGATATCCTCCTGCCGTAGCCAGTCACCGGGTTTATGGGCGCCAGAAATGATCTTCTCATGCAGGACATCAAAAATGTCCTCTTTGAGAGGTCGCTTCTGTATGTATTCAGTTTCTTCATTCGGACGGGAGTTGACAAGCATTGCTGCCTCGATGAATGCCTGTCATTATATATTATATATAATTTTAGCGCGTAATTTCATGGGGTGACAAACGTCACTTGTTTAGGTCATTTACGCTTTTTCCGCAATTTCCAAAATGCCAACCACTTCTGTGGCCTTTTCTTTCAGCATCCACGCAAGTGGAGAAGCGAGCAGGACCAGTCCTGTCGTCATCACCAGCACGGTGGGAAAGCCATAGTTCTCGGCCAGTGGACCGGTCAGCAACATTCCCAATGCGCCGGAAGAAAAGATAAAGCCGAGGATCAACCCCGAAGCCAATGCCATGCCGCCCGAGATCATCCGTTGCGCGAGGACGACCATGATACTGTGCACCGCTCCCGTACATGCGCCTGCAAGGGGAACCAGCAGATACAACCAGGGCGACCATCCGATCTGGCTCGTGATGTAGATCGGCAACGCCGCAAACAATAAAGCGGTGGCTGCAACTTTTCGCTTTGCATATTGATCTCCGAAATAACCACCGATCACATTGCCCAATGCCGAACCGCCCATGAACAAGCCTGCCATCAGTCCATAAATTGCTTCGCTCAATCCTAAATCCTTGAGGTACTTTGGCACGAAATTGATCATGTTAGCCTGCGACCACGATTGCAGCGTGGCGACGATAGCCAGTGTAATGATGAATCCCACGCCCGCTTGCAGGCGGATCCTGTCATCTCCATGAATCGGTTTCGGGTGGGGATGATTGCCGCGCAGTTGATACGCCAGCGCCAGCCCGATCGGAATGGAAACGACCGGCAGGACGATCATGGCAGGCAGACCCCAGCGTGCGAGGATCAAGCCCGTGAGGATGGGACCCACAAAGTGTCCCATCTGACCGGCCGTGAAGAAAAGCGAGGTCGAGGTTGTTTCGCGTCCGGCCATGTGACTGCGTCCGCGCAGGGCAGCCTGGACGGCCCCAACCGGATGAAAGGAGGACGAGCCGAGCGCGGCGACGATCAGACAAACGAGTCCGCCCGGGCCGGAGATGAAGATCGCGCCCAGATAAAAGGCCGCCATCCAGAGTACGCCGCCCGCCGCGAGCCAGCGTGGTCCCACGCGGTCGGAGATCCAGCCAAAGAACGGTTGTGTCAGCGCGGAGGCCCAGATGTAGATCGTCGAGATCAGTGCGATCTGTGTGGCGCTGAGCCCAAGGTAGGTCAACAGGACAGGCCGGCTGCTGTTGAAGACATCTATAATAAAATGGCTGGATGCAACGGAGGAAAAGAGCGAGTCGAAAATTAAAGGCATTCGGGATTTTTGATTTCAGATTTACGATTTGCGATTTATGACTTCCGATTCCTGGTACAGGTGATGCTCATTGATGTATTCGTACACGGGTTCGGGAAGGTAGTAACGGAATGGTTTGCCGGTTGCGACTCGATCTCTGATCTCGCGTGAGGCGATCTCGAGCAGCGGCGCATCCACGTAATGGACCTTGGATTTGATCCCGGGTACCTCGCGCTCCAACGCCTCAAGGTTAACCTCTTCCCCAGGGCGGCGCATCACGCCCACCCAGTGGGCGGCATAGACAATCTCCCGTGGCTTATGCCAGTGCGGCAGATTCTGCAGCGAGTCGCCGCCGATGACCGGCACGATCTCGGCCTCCGGATTTTGTTCTGCCACCAGCCTGATCGTATCCAGGGTGTAATGCGGGCCGGGCCGATCCAGCTCCACGTCTGAAAGTTCAAAAGCCGGATTATCCTCGATGGCGAGCTTGACCATCGCCAGACGATGTTCAAGGGGTGTAATGATCTGATCCTGCTTGTGCGGTGGATCAGGCGTAACAGTCCAGAGCAAACGATCCAGTTCCAGCTGCGATTTTGCTTCAGAAGCGAGAATCAAGTGGCCCAGGTGGGGAGGGTCAAATGTGCCGCCAAATAGACCAATCCGTTCGTGTGACATGTTAAGGAGTATATCGCAAAGTTGCCATCGCGGGCTTTAACATACATTTTTGCATTCTTTACCGAATCTTTACACAGTCGAGATATGATGAGAACAATTCGAAATATTTCATCCTGAGAAACAAGGATGAAAAAGGAGATGAAACAATGACTAAGACAACGAAATGGGTGATCGGCGTCGTGGTTGCGATCGTCATCCTTCAATTCTTTGCGCCTTTTCTCTGGCAGTTGATTTTCCCTGGCGCCTATACTGGTTATGGCATGATGGGGCGCGGCTATGGAATGCACATGCCGATGATGGGCTATGGAGGATTTGGTTTCTTTGGCATGTTGTTCATGTGGCTGATCCCGTTGGGAATCCTTACCCTGATCGTCCTGGGAATTGCCTGGCTGGTTAAGCAACTGACCGCAAAACCATCCTAATTTGTGAATGGATGAGAGCAACCCTGTTTCGACCAGAAACAGGGTTGTTTTTTGTTTAATCGAAAATGGTATACTGCTCGGGACACTCCAAATTTCAGGTGATTATGAATCCAGCCTATGATGCAATTGTGATCGGCGCCGGGGTCATCGGCGCAAGCGTTGCCCACAATCTCTCCCGGCGCGGGTTGAAAGTGCTGATCCTTGAACGGCAGTCCGTGGGGGCGGGTGCGACCGGCGCCTCGAGCGGACTCGTCCGTATGCACTACGATATCGAAGTGGATGCGGCTTTGGCGTGGCAGAGTTTCCAGTTCTTCCGGAATTGGCGTGAACGAATTGGTGGAGAATGTGGCTTCCATCGCACAGGATTCGTGCAAATTGTTTCTCCGGATAAAAATGAACAATTGCGCGGCAATGTAGAGATGCAAAAAA
>DASTJG010000150.1:0-3769 GCA_035716785.1 Anaerolineales bacterium | reverse complement strand
TGGTCAATACACAAACGGTATCGCGAAACAGGTGACTGCGCTTTTTCGCCCAGTTCCTGGCTTCTCTGCAAGTGTTGTGCGGCAGCCTCCAGATTTCCCTGTTCAAGATACAGCTCACTTAATTCCCGATGCAGGTCAGCTGTCTCGGGAGAAATTGGTTCACTATGATCCATTACAAATTGCAATAAATGTTCGATCGTGATGATGGCCTCGTGGAGATGCCCCAATGCCAGCCTGATATCAGCCAGAACAACGGACGTGCTGATTGCATCTGGGATGTTTCCGGAGGTCCGCAGTTTCATGGTGTAATCGGCGAAGACCCGGTCCGCAGCTTCCAGGTCCCCACTTGCCCAGTGGGTCAACCCCAGCATCATGGATGCCTGACTGTGTCGGAAAGGATCCGCTTCGGTGAGCTCGAGTACCCGGCTGGCATACCGCACCGTGTCCGGAATATTGCCGAGGGTCTGAGCGATATAGGCGCGGCTGATAGCAATTGTCGCAGATAAAGATTTAAATTGTTCTTTGTCTACAACAACCATCTCAACTGACGAAGTTCCCAGCTGCGCTTTGATCGTATCTGCTGATACTAACAATTGTTCGGCGTCTTTCAATCGCGACTCTGCGGCTTCCATCTCACCACGGCCCAACAATGCATAGGCATACCAAACATTGAGTACCGGCCGGGCGCGGATCAACTCTTCCGGCAGCCTCTTTACCCAGCCAAGCCATGTAACCGACTGGATACTTACATCCTCGGTTGTTGGGCCTGCCAGTTCGATCAAGCCTGCTGCGCCCTCGAAATCTTTTGCAGCCAGTGCATGGTGGATGGCATCGGATCGCAGACCGTTCCGCTCATACCATACACTTGCCTGCTGGTGCAGGCTCGATACCTGCTCAGGCTGGGTTTCCAACAAGTGGGTTGTCAGAACCTCAGCGAAGAGATGGTGATAGCGATACCATTGGCGTTGGTCATCCAACGGAATGAGGAAAAGGTTGCGGCGTTCCAAAGTATCCAGTATTTCTTTCGCATCTTCACGCGTAGTGACTACATTGCACAGAGAGGCGCAGAATCTATCGAGAACCGAAGTCTGTAACAAGAAACTGCGGATATGTTCAGGCTGGCGTTGCAGCACTTCTTCGGCTAAATAGTCCAGCACGAAGCGGTGACTACCGGTGAAAGCCTGGATAAAACTGGCGATGTCTTCTCGGCCTTGCATGGAGAGTGCAGCCATTTGTAGACCGGCGATCCAGCCCTCGGTTCGAGACTCCAGCGCGGCAACATCTCCATCGGAGAGATGCAATCCCATCATCCGGTTGATAAACTCGGCAGCTTCGGCAGGCGTGAAACGCAAGTCAGTGGCGCGCAGTTCGGTCAGTTGGCCACGGACACGCAAACGGGCCAGCGGCAGGGACGGGTCTTCGCGCGTGGCGATAACTAGGTGCATCTGTGGCGGCTGGTGTTCGACGAGAAAAGCCAGGGCTTGATCCACAGGTTGAGAATCAATCGAGTGATAGTCATCAAGGATGAGGAGAAAGTTCTCGGGGATGACTGAAATTTCGTTGAGTAACGCGGTCAAAATTGTTTCAGCTTGTGGTAGTTGGTAATGCGAAGCGGGGAGTGCAGTCAACAACTCCTCGCCGATTCCCGCCTTGATTGTCTGTAACGCAGCCACGAAGTAAGAAATGAAACGCGACGGATCATTATCCCCTTCATCCAGTGATAACCAGGCTGCCCTCATCCCAGTCCATCTCCCACTGGGAGATGGATCAGAGGTGAGGGTTGAAATCCATTCGCTGACCAGTGTGGTTTTGCCAAAGCCGGCGGCAGCAGAGATAAGCGTCACTCTGCAACCCATCGCCAATCCCTCATTTAGCCGCTCGATCAAGCGCGGGCGTGGGACAACGCCGGGTCGGGGTGGAGGAATGTACAGCTTCGTAGCCAGGATCGGCGCGGGCATGAATTAATTATAAGACTCAACTCCAATTCCACGCATACCAGATCGTGATCCCATTGAACCCCATACTCACCGCCAGCAGGAATTTGTCAAATAACGGTGGATAGGTGGGCAAGCCTATCAGGTTGAACAGGAAAAAGAAGGCGGCTACGATGATATTCGCCCAGCGACCGACCGACTGGGGCAATATCAAGGACAGGAAAACCATCAGGATTGGCGTTAACATCAGAACCGCGATACCCAGCCAAACGAACTGGTTTAACTTCATGTCAGCCAACGCTTTTACCATGTCGCCGCCGTAGTAGATACGCAAGACATCGCCATAAAGATAAGTTAGCGTGACGACCACCCAGGTTGCGGAGAGAATAATTTTTGTACTCATTGTTTGATTACTCCTGTGCCGCGATTATGATAACCACACTGCCCCGTTTGTGTCCCGTATCCACATAGCGATGGGCCTCAGGGGTCTGTTCGAGCGGGTAACGACGGTCAATGACGGGTTTGATTTTTCCGGTTTCGAGCAGTTGGTTAAGAAAAACCAGGTCTTCCCGCCGGTCGGGCGCCATCCCGGCGATCACCTTCTTGCCTCCAATCAGCGAAGTCCAGGCCATTTGAGCAAACGCTTTCAGCCCGCCAGCACCAGCCAGGTAAATTCCGTTTGGCTTGAGCGAGACTCGATAACGCGCGAATGCTGACTCGCCTGGCACCATGTCCAAGATCACATCATAAGTTTCGCCATTTTGGGTGAAGTCCTGCTTGGTGTAATCCACCGCTTTGTCGGCGCCAAGCGACCTGACCAGCCCCAGGCTGGCGGTGCTGCACACACCGGTCACTTCCGCGCCATAGTATTTGGCAAGTTGAATGGCGTACACACCTGTTCCGCCGGAAGCGCCGATGATCAGAATTTTCTGCCCGGGTTGGAGTTTGGCGACATCTCTCACAAAATAGAGTGCGGACGTCCCACCAAAAGGAACAGAAGCGGCTTCATCGAAGGTGATGTCAACCGGTTTTTTCACCAGCCGGGCGTTTTCGGGCAGGCAAATATACTCGGCATAAGCGCCAGATCTTTCCCTTAAGGTGCCCCAAACCTGGTCGCCTTTCTGGAACCGCGTGACCGTTTTGCCGACCGCTTCGATGTCGCCAGCCAGTTCCGTGCCGAGGATGGGTTGTTTTGGTCTGCGCAGGCCAAACATCAGGCGCGCCAGGAAACCAAACCCCGGCGGGACAAAGGTGAACCCGCGGGCATTACAGTCCCCGGCGGTGACAGTGGAAGCGTGAATTTTGATCAGCACTTCGTTATCCTTGGGGGCGGGTTTTGCCACTTCGGCAAGGTGCAAAACTTCGGCAGAGCCGTATTCGTTGTAGACAATTGCTTTCATGAGATTTCCTCCGGGGTTACTTTTCAAAATTGGAGTATTAGATCAAGACTGTGTCGCTTTCTCCAATACTCCTGTTCACCGTCAGGCTTTGGAGCCAAGGAGTTGTTGCTCGGTCACGTTTTTATACGTTACTTGATCTGAGTTACTGCGCAACAGGACGATCCCCAGCCAGACGAACCAAATGATTTGTCCCAAGCCAAAGATGCCGGTCAAAGCGTTCAGCACTGGGATGATCGTGATAATGCCCACCGCGCCAACCAACAAGCCGAGAATGTTCAAACCCCTGGGAAGCCCGCCAGCCCGCAGTGCAGCTAGGCTGACCAGCAACGCCCAGAGTCCACCCAGGATTTCACCATTGGCGTTGCCCAGCCCATTTGCCATGGCTTCAATTCCCTGCCAGGTCAACGCAGCCTGGGCCGGGTCTTTGGCATAGAG
>DASTJG010000149.1:0-2629 GCA_035716785.1 Anaerolineales bacterium | reverse complement strand
AATGAACTGGGTCTCCCCGTGGCCTATCGCGGCCAGGATTTCACCTGGCGACAAACCCTTCAATGGCAGAGCATTACTGCTCCCGACTGGATGCGCTGGCTCGTATACCGTCAACTGCCAAAAGAGAACGAGACCATCATCCTGTGGGTGCGCGATGATCTGTTTCCCGACGCGCGCCAAATATCCCAATAACCATCGTATGGACGGGCAGCTGCCCGTCCATACCCATACAATATGAATACAACACACTCTCAACATCCCTCCATCATCGCAATCGACGGGCCCGCGGCATCGGGCAAATCGACCATTGGCTTAAGACTTGCCAATGCTCTTGGTTATCTCTTCTTCGACACCGGCGTGATGTATCGCGCTGTGACATGGCTTGCCCTGGAACGCGGCGTCGATATTCAGGATGAAGCCGCGGTCACGAAACTGGCTGAGGAAGCGCAAATCGATGTTGCGCCCGCTTCCAGGTCCGATGGGCGCACATGTGATGTCTCTGTAAATGGTCAGGATATTACCTGGGAAATTCGCAGCCCAAAAGTGGACGGAAAGAATGTTTCCATTGTTTCTACGTATCGCGGTGTCCGGACTGCGCTGACGCAGCAGCAAAGGCGGATCGGGCAGCGTGGCAAAATCGTAATGGTCGGACGTGATGTCGGCACGGTCGTTTTGCCTGAGGCGGATTTGAAGATCTATCTGGATGCAAGCGCCGAGGAACGCGCCCGCAGACGTTATAACGAGATTATCGCGCGCGGTGACGAGGCGGATTACGAGGAAATTCTCAAAAAGGTACGTGAACGCGACCGCATCGATTCGACTCGCGACGTGGCTCCGTTAAAAGCAGCGGATGACGCCGTGGTGGTCGACTCGGATAAACTCAATGCAGACGAAGTTTTTGAACAGGTGCTGGCTTTGGTCAAATGAAAGAAACGAAGGCGTATCAGGTTCCTCTTCGCTTCAAGATCATTCGCTCCCCTGCCAAGGCTCTTTTTCGCGCTATTTTTCGCGTGATGGGACGCGTAACCGTCATAGGGAAAGACAATATCCCGTACGGCAAGCCGTATGTCGTTGCCATCAATCACGTCTCGATCTTCGACCCGCCATTCGCAGGCGCGTTCTGGCCCGAAGAACTGGAGATGATGGGGGCCTCGGATGTGTTCGAGAAACCCGGTCAGGGACAGATCCTGAAACTTTACGGGGTGATCCCTGTCTATCGTGGAGACTATGACCGTTCTCTGCTGACCAAAGTAATCTGGATGATCAACTCGAGTCGTCCCATGTTGATCGCGCCCGAGGGCACTCGTTCTCATGCTCCTGGCATGCAGCGTGCCAAGCCGGGAATCGCCTACATCATCGAGAAAACCCGTGTCCCTGTTTTGCCCGTTGCAATCGTGGGAACGACAGAAGACTTCTGGCAGCGTGCGAAACGCGGCGAACGTCCTCCGCTCGAAATGCGGATCGGCAAACCCATCACGCTGCCTCCGATCGCGACAGGCTCAGAAAAACACGCCGCGCGACAGCACAATGCAGACCTGGTCATGTCTTATCTGGCTGGCTTGCTGCCAGAGGAATACCGCGGTGTGTATGCCGAATCAGCTATCTTCCCTTCCCCCTAAACCCGTCACCGAAGTGTGGCGGCCGGAACTGGTCGCATTGCCGCGCCTGACGCTGGGGCGGCGCCTCGTGCGCGTGTTGGCACGCGGTCTGGCTAAGCTGCTTACGATCCTGTTGCTGGATGCAAAGGTGACCGGACTGGAGAATTTTCCTCGACGCGGACCGGCATTGATCGTCATCAATCACCTCGGCGATGCGGATGTGGTTTCGCTCATGGCTGTAGCACCATCCAGTGCCACCATTGAGGGAATTGGAAAGATCGAGTTATACGACCACTGGCTGGTCGGGCCATTATTCCGCGCCTACGGGGTCATCTGGGTGCATCGCGGCCAACCGGATCGCAAAGCGATCCGCTCCGCGCTGGATGGTCTGGCAGAGGGCCGCATGGTCGCACTCGCGCCAGAAGGCAGACAGTCTGTGATCGGCGGGCTGGAAGAAGGCAACGACGGCGCGGCGTTCCTGGCGCTGAAGTCCGGCGCGCCGATCGTTCCGGTTGGGTTGACGGGGACAGAAAACAGCAATATCTATAGTCACTTGAAACGGTTGAAGCGCGCGCCGGTAAAGCTCTCGGTGGGAGAACCGTTTTTTTTGCAGGAGCAGGCCACTCGTCAGGAGACGATCCGGGAGGGCACGCGCCAGATCATGGAGTCGCTGGCCAGCCTCCTGCCTGAATCCTATCGCGGCAGGTACAGATCCAGTTCCTAGCGAACCTTTGCATACTGGTAAGCTCACTGCGCCAAAAGGGGTGCAGGTGAGACAGTTTGGCGCTATAATGACTTAATATGCAACCCGTGTGGACATTGCTGACCAAGCTTGCATATCTGAATCCCATTCCGCTCGCAGGATGGCTGGTATGGCTTGGGCTGGCAGGTTTGCTCGGGGTTGCCCTTTTTAATTGGCGGAAATATCACATCGAATGGAGTACACGCGCAACCTGGACTCTAGTTGTGCTCGTCATTGCGGCTGCTTTTACCTCTTTATGCCTGGGTGTGGAATTTTCGACCGGCTCCAC
>DASTJG010000148.1:0-7331 GCA_035716785.1 Anaerolineales bacterium | reverse complement strand
GAACTGTGTAGGCAGGAGGTTCGACACGATCCAAATTTCCAAGCGCAACACCTGCTGACTGAAGTGCCTGCGTCACGGTGCTGCCGGCCGGGATTGTGATGTTACGTGTTGCGCCGTCAGCGGTAATGCTGATGGTGATGTCTTTGCTCGTCACTTGCGGGGAACGGCAGCTGACCAGCAAAGACGCTGCAAGGAAAACGGCGAGCAGGCTTGCCCTGAGTGAAATCGAAGGGATGAGGCGTAGTGAGAGGCGTTGCATGGTGTCGAGTCGGCGCTTCGACCTACGCTACCCAACGGGTACGGCGTCAGCGCGAAGTATTGTATAATCCGTGCGCTATCGGATGCGCCCGGTGATCGTCATCACACCACCGGCAATGGAGATGCTTTCGATGCGCAAGCCGGTTGCGATCGGGCCGAGCGACCCAGTGTATGCTTCCTTGATCATGGCCGAGATGGCGCTTGTAAGACCCTCAGGTGCGGGGAAGGGCCCAAAATCAGCTGATGTGATCTCGATCAGTGGTTGACCGTTGGCGTCCACTCCGACTTTCACAATGATGCCGATGTTGGCAGTGAAGATTCCCTGTTGGGTCCTGCCATAAATTTGCATTTGCCCATCGCGCAGGTAAACCTGCGGGTCTGTGATCAGCGGCTTTTTATCTTCTTGCTGCAGACTTGGATCGCTCTGCATACGGGCAGCCAGGTACGATGTAATTTGCGGTTCGGTAAGATTTATTGTAATCACACCTGTCTCGGCGCCTGCTTCCACCGCTCGTCTGATCTCCTCTTTGATGCTTTCAGCAGCCTCGGAGGAAACGGGGATGCGCGGCAGGCTGGAATAGTCGGGTCCACCGACGGAAATGCTGCACGCCAGTGACGTGAGTACAAGGCTCAGTAAAAAAAGTGGTAGTACAAATGTTTTTCTTTTCATCTCTCAAAATCCAATATTTTAAGTCGTAAGCGGAGCAATTATAGCATGAGCGACTCTGAACCTATTCAGGCAGAAAATTCCGAAAATGAAATGCCGCTCTCTGTAAAGTTGGAGGCGCTGTTGTTCGTCGCGGCAGAACCCGCCACGACCGCGCAGCTGGCCGCCGCATTGGATGTGGCACCCTCGGTGATCGAACGCGGACTCAATGAACTGGACGCTTCGCTCGCGATCCGCGGTTTGCGCCTGC
The DNA here is from genome assembly GCA_035716785.1 of Anaerolineales bacterium. Classification (GTDB taxonomy): domain Bacteria; phylum Chloroflexota; class Anaerolineae; order Anaerolineales; family Villigracilaceae; genus Defluviilinea. Next base: position 6,156 of record DASTJG010000148.1, on the reverse strand, counting down.
AGCGACAGGCTGGCCGTTTCCAATTGACGACCGCGCCGCAGCTTGCCGAACTCGTCGAGCGTTTCCTGGGGCTGGAGGCGACGACTCACCTCAGCCGCGCCGCGCTCGAGACACTGGCGATCATTGCCTACCAGCAGCCGGTCACGCGCCCACAGATCGATGCCATTCGCGGCGTCAACAGCGACAGCATGATGAAGAGCCTCCTGAACAAGGGCCTGATCCTGGAATCCGGCCGCTCAGACGGCCCCGGACGCCCATTCCTGTATTCCACCACCCCCGAATTTTTGCAGCACTTTGGCTTGAACTCCATCCTCGAAATGCCCCCGCTTGCGCAGCCTGAGGAGGAAGTAGAGACGCACGACGAGATGTTGAAGGGGTAATGATTCAAGGCGTTTTGTGCCAACTGCCGTCGGCCTGCTGTTCCCAGACAATCGTCCCAATATCAGAGCTATCCAGTACCACATGCTGATTATCCTCCCAACGCATGTTCCAACGCATCCGGTTGGAGGCACCGGTCTGTTCTTCGTAAAGGACTTTCCCGGTCGAATCGACGATTTGAAACTTGACACACAGATATTTAGTTGGGTCTTCTTTGCTCCTATTTATGGATGTGATCAAAGTCAGGCTGCCATCCGGCGAAGGGATGGAATGAGTATCCGAATCGGAACTGGAGCGTTGAGCACACCCTAACAAAAGAAAGAATACCGCGATGCCCATTAGCCATCTTGCAAAAAAGTACATGTTTAATTTCCTTACCGAAATTCTGTAAGCCATGTCTCTATTGCTCTGTTGTACTCAATTGACCTTTCGAAGAACGGCAGATGTCCGGCTCCTTTTAGGACAGCTAGTTTTGAATTGTTTATTTTCTCGGCAATGGTCATTGACTGTTTTGGAGGAACAATAGGATCTTTATTGCCGAAGATCAGGCAGGTGGGAACAGAGATTTTTGACAGATCCGGCGTTATATCTGTCTCCGGCATAACTGCAAAATAACTGACCAGCGCATCGAGATCGAGGTTTCGAAAATGCGGGAGCATACAGTCTGTTACCCTTTCGAAAGGGGGATTTTTCAGCAAAGAAGTATGATCGCTTACGTACGCCCGCCAGTACATCCGAAAAATTGCCGGATGTGAGCCTCCTAATTTATACACCCTCTTAAAAGTGGCACAACCAGTTGGTCCGCGGCGAACCAGCCATTGACTGAAGCCTAGCGCTCCGGTCCATTGGCCTTTGGCAAACCCTGCAATGGAAACGATCCCTGCTACCACTTCCGGATAATAGACCGCCGTACTTAAAGCTGCAAATCCACCAGTGGAGTGCCCAACCAGTAAAACCTTTCTGTTTCCCACTATCTTTTGAATTGTGCTGGCTATAAGCCTGGCGATCAACTCGGGTGTAAGACAATCGGTAGGAAAGCCTTTGGGAAAAGCAGCCGGGAAATGACCTGGCAAGCTTAGAGAGTAACATGGTCCCAAATCATGAAACGGGGATGTTAATTCCGGTGTCCAAAAATAGATCGACCCGCCGATGCCATGCAGAAAAAAGACGGGTGTATCCGAACTGTTGGAATGTGTTAAAACAGCCGACAACCGCTGCCCCTCAACTTCGATTTCCCAAAAATTGTCCATGTTATTCTCCAATGTATATATTTAGGCGCTTTACCATAAGTGAGGGATCAGGCAGTACCGAACACGCGATTTATATTCCCGGTATCCCAACAGGTTCTTTTCCAGAAAACCGTCTTCATCTTTTGTTTTAAGTATGTAGGCTATGATAATCAGGCCTGTAAAAAAAGCACTCCAAAGGGAAAGAAAAACCATACAAAAACCGATATACATTATGATGGCAAAAGTATAAATTGGGTGGCGAACAAAACGATAAGGACCAGTATCTATGATCTGATGATCTCTGTCCAAGTTGGTTTCGGCTGTCCAATATTTCCCAAGGTAATGGCGGCAGCAAAACATCCCGACAATGCCCCAAATAGTGAGTAATGTCCCTATGAATGTGACGAACAAGCTTTGCAGAAAAAAGGCTTCCAGTAACCCGAAGCTGGTGAGAAATGCCGAAGCGATAATCACAAGAGAACAAAGGGATATGATTATCAAAAGGGCTATGTCAAAGCGGGAGATTTTGGCGCGTATGGATTCTTTGATATCGATCATTACCTTTTTTCCACCCTGCCAATAGACAACAAGCCAGAATACAATGCTGGCGAGACTTATCCAACGTAAGATCGCTATGCTCGCCATGTGAAACTCCGAGTGCTTCAATCAGTTATCTATCCTATGCCCTAGACCAGTAATCTTCACATTTTTAATTTGCCAGGCTGTCGATTTCGTGAAGTAAAGCCAGCGTGAAATCATTCGCGCGGCTTAACGCGCACGGGTCAATATTCTCCAGATTATCAGATAATCGATGCCAGTTTGGCAGGTACCCTTTGGCGTTGTATCCCGCCAGACAGATCGCCTTATAATCCCGATTTCGGAGATTAGCTACTTCTTCCACGATGACCATTTCTTTGCCAATTACTGCCAGGTCAGGATGCTGTTGTGCGGTTTGAGCAGCCAGCTGTACCATCTCTGGCGCCGGTTTGTATTGAGTCAGATAAGACACACCATGTTTGGTTACATAGCAGAGATTGTCCGTTCCAACCATTTCCAAATCGATCCAATAGGTATTTTCCCTGGGTGGCTTATATTGCCTCAAATAACTCTCTATGCCCACGCAGATTGTTTCTTCACAACCGGTGAACAGGAACGTTACCTCTGTGGAGCGTAATGGTTGTTTCTGCAGGATCTCGGCAAGGGTCAGCAGAACGGAAACTGCCGTGGCATTGTCATTGGCTCCCTCTACATGGGGCTGCAGTTCGTCGGTCAGAAAACTTATCAGGCTGATCGCGATTAACGCCCAGACGGTCCATTCCCACCAGGCGATACCTTGTCGATTCAACAGTATGTCTGAAAACAAAAAAATACCACCAAAAAACAACGATAGAATAAGAGATGTGACAAGTATGGGGAATAAACCTGTGATAGGAGGCGGACTTAAAAAGCGCTGCTTTTGCGTATCCAGGTGTCCAATGAGATACACTTTCCGTTTTGCAGACTCGGCAGGTGCAATCTTTGTGATGATGTTTTGACTGACGCCCCGGGCAATCCACTGCTGGAAGAAGGGCCATTTCCCGAGCAGAAATTCCCGGAGAATGTAAGCGCTGCCCATTAGGATCAACCCGCCAATAAATTTGCCCCATTGCCCTCCGATCCAGGCCAGAGGCATCGCAAGGGTGGACAACAAAAGAATAGGAATGGTTGCCCAGCCAAACGAACTTTGACTGTGAAATTTTTGCTCCTCGATATCCTGATACCCCAGCTGTTCGAGAGTCTTTTTGACATATTCAGCCCCCTGGCGTTCTTGTTTGGATGTGGGCGGGCGCGCCCCTATGTCCTTGCATAGAGCCTTCATATGACTCATTAATCGATTGTCCCACTTTTCATCGGTGTTCAGTCTGCTCATGGAATGTCTCCTCATTGATGATGGCGCGCAAAACTACTATGTTGTTCGTATATATTTTACAGGGACAAGTTTACCTTTGCTCTATTATTTGTGCCAGTATAGGTAAGTGGTTTGAATCACCATACCTCCTTGAAAATATAGGCTACACAAAAAGCCGGCAGCCAAAGATATCCCTCATATTGATCGGTGTGAATCGTGGGACTCCTGCGCGGGTGGCGCCAGTTTGTAGATTACTTCCCCATGGAGACTTTTCCAACTCGACCTACTTCGGAATCTGGCTTACATCATACGGTGTGACCTGGTACACGTAATAATTCAGCCAGTTGGCGAACAACAAATTGGAGTGTCCACGCCAGCGGACCGTGGGAGTCTGCGTTGGATCGTCGTTGGGATAATAGTTTTTGGGGACGTGAATAGGTAAACCCTTGTTGACGTCGCGGTCATATTCCGACTTCAATGTGAAGGGATCGTATTCAGAGTGACCAGTCGCATAGAGATGCCGTCCATCCTTTGAGCCGAGCAGGTAAAGACCGGCCTCGTCCGATTCGGCAAGGATATTCAGGTCACTGACCTTCTCCACATCCGCGCGGCGGATCTCGGTGTGGCGCGAGTGTGGAGCAAAGAAAATGTCGTCAAAGCCGCGCAGCAGGCTTTCGGTCCTCGAGAGAGTGCGATGTTCGAAGATGCCGAACATCTTGCGGGGCAGGTCATATTTGGGGATGCCGTAACGATGATAAAGTCCTGCCTGCGCGCCCCAGCAGATGTGGAAGGTGGACTCAACGTTTGTCTCTGACCAGTCCATGATACCCTTGAGTTCATCCCAATACTCCACATCTTCGAACGGCATTTGCTCTACGGGTGCGCCGGTGATGATCAGTCCGTCGAATTTTTCACTGCGAATGTCACCAAAGGTGTAATAATGATTGAGCAGATGTTCCGGGTCGACGTTCTTGGATTCGTGCGTGGCCGTGTGAAGAAGGGTAACCTCCACTTGCAGCGCCGAGTTGGAGAGCAGACGCAGAAGCTGTGTCTCGGTGGCGATCTTGGTTGGCATCAGGTTGAGGATCGCAACGCGCAGCGGACGGATATCCTGATGGACGGCGCGATCTTCATCCATGACGAAGATGTTCTCTTGTTCAAGAGTTGCGCGGGCGGGCAGGGTGGCAGGAATTTTTACGGGCATGACATTTCTAAAGGATGAAGGCAGAAGGCGGAAGGATGAATGTTTTACTTGTCACCCTTCAGCCTTCGTAATTCATCCTTCATCCTTTCTTAGCTGAGTGCTTGATTCAAATCCCAGAGAATATCGTCGATGTCTTCGAGACCAATGGACAGACGAACGAAATCAGGGCTGACGCCTGCGGCCACCTGGTCTTCGGGACTGAGCTGACTATGTGTCGTGGTCGCCGGATGAATGGCGAGACTTCTCGCATCGCCGACATTTGCAAGATGGCTGAATAATTGCAGGCTTTCGATAAATTTCTTGCCCGCTTCCACGCCGCCCTTGACGCCGAACCCAAGGATGGCCCCCGCGCCCTTCGGCAGATACTTCTTGGCGAGTTCATGGTCGGGATGACTCTTCAAACCGGGATATTTCACCCAGCTGACCTTCGGATGGCTTTCGAGGCACTCGGCAACTGCCTGGGCATTCTGGACGTGACGTTCCATACGCAGGCTCAACGTCTCGATGCCCTGGATGGTTTGCCAGCTGTTGAACGGCGCCTGGCAGGCCCCGATATCGCGCAGGACCTGGACGCGGGCTTTGATCGCGAAAGGTGGCAGCCCAGCCGCCGTTAACTGCGAGTACACAAGTCCGTGATACGAAGGATCGGGTGTGTTGAAGTTCTCGAACTTACCGTTACCCCAATCGTAATTCCCACCGTCCACGATGATGCCGCCGATCGTGGTGCCATGTCCACCGATGAATTTGGTGGTGCTGTGTGTGATAACATGCGCGCCCCATTCAAACGGACGGCAGAGATAAGGCGTGGCAAATGTGTTATCGATAAAGAGGACGAGTTTATGCTTCTTCGCGATCTCTGCCACTTCCTCGAATGGGAATACGGCGATATCAGGATTCCCCAATGTTTCTCCGTAAAGGATCTTTGTGTTCGGCCGGATTGCCGCTTCGAAATTCTTCGGGTCGGTCGGATCCACAAATGTGACATCGATGCCGAGCCTGGGAAACGTATACTGGAACTGATTGTACGTCCCGCCATACAAGCGGCTCGATGACACAATATGATCGCCGGCACTGCACAAGGTGAGGATAGCCTGCGCCTGCGCGGCATGACCCGAACTGGAGGCCACGGCCCCCACGCCGCCCTCCAAATCAGCGATACGCTGTTCGAGCACATCGGTGGTGGGGTTCATGATACGGGTGTAAATATTTCCCAATTCTTTGAGCGCGAACAAATTGGCAGCGTGTTCTGTGCTCTTGAATTGATAACTCGTCGTCTGGTAGAGTGGCACGGCGCGGCTGCCCGTCGTGGGGTCGGGTGTGTACCCTGCATGCAACTGGCGGGTGGCAAAACCTAACTGACGTTCCTGAATTGCTGACATGATATTTCTCCTTTGGTTTGATTTACCCGCCCTTCAGGAGAGATATTAAAAAAATTACCTCTCCTGAAAGAACAAGAA
>DASTJG010000147.1:0-4345 GCA_035716785.1 Anaerolineales bacterium | reverse complement strand
TGTTGATCTGTTCGTTCATGGCGTCTTGCATTGCTTTTCCGATCATGGGAGCCTCCTAAAATTGATTGTTGGTAAACGCAGGACAAGATAAACAATACCAATCGCAATAGCGATCCATACCAGGACGATGAGCACCGCTCCGATTTTACCCGCGCTTCTGTCTACCTCCCGAACTGCTGCCGTCGCCCGGGCCTCTGCCAACACCTCGGCGGGGATCAGCCGGACCGCCAGCCAGATCCCGCCTGGCGTGATGATCAAATCATCCAGGTAGCCAAGGACCGGAATGAAATCCGGAATCAGATCGATGGGACTGAATGTATGTGCCACCACAAAAAAGATCAGCGCTTTCACATACCAGGGTGTGCGCGGGTCACGTGCCGCGAGATAGATCGCATACGCTTCCTGCTTCAGGGCCCGCGCCCGGGTTTTTAGTTGCTGTAACATGCCAGGTCACTCACTCGCCAAACACAAAAAGTCCCTTGAGCGATTCGTGATGGTAATTGTGCCGAATGGCCTCCGCGAATACGGGAGCGACCGAGAGGATTTTTAGTTTTGGATGTCTTTTCTCAGGCGGGATGTGGACGGTGTCGGTTGTGATGATCTCACTGATCTGTGGAATGTCTGCCAGCCTCTCCAAACCGCCCCGGGTGAACACTCCGTGCGTACAGACGATCAGCATCTCCTCGACACCCTCTTCGATCAGCAGCCGGGTTAACTCATAAATGGATCCACCTGTGGAAATCTCATCGTCGTAGATCAAGGCGCGTTTGTGGCCGCGCACCTGGTTCCCAACCAGGCCGCGGATCACGACTTCGGTATCTGAAATGCGTTCCTTGTTCCCGGCTGCGATGGGTAACCCCAATCCTTGTGCAAAACGCGCCGCGGACTTCGCCTGTCCCATATCCGGTGTGACCAGGATCGCATCGTTCAGCTCGCGGGGTTCGAGATATTCCTTGAACACAAGCCAGCTGCTCAAGGGGTCGGTCGGCAGGCTGAAAAATCCATGTACCTGCGGGGAATGGAAGACCATGCTCATCACATGGGTCGCTCCGGCGGTTTTCAGCAGGTCTGCTACCAGCCGGGCGGTGATGGAAATGCGCGGCGCGTCCTTTTTGTCGGAGCGCGCAAACGAGTAGTAGGGGATGATCGCGTGAATTTCGGATGCCGCCGCGCCGCGGGCGATATCGAGCATCATCAACAGCTCCATCAGATGCTCGTTGACCGGCTGCGACAGCGACTGCACGATGTAGACGCGCCGGTAACGTACGGTGGCGCCGAGTTGAATGTACAGATTGTCGTTGCTAAAGCGGCTGATGTCCGTGTCATCCAGTGGCACCCCTAATTCGTTTGCGATGTTGGCTGCCAAGGCGGGGTTCGAACTTCCACTGAAAAAACGGACCTGATCTGCTGGAATTGGAGCCCGGGTCATGCTGCCTCACTTTAATTTTGATGCGCTAACTCATCTTACACTGAGTCCATAAGAATGGAAAGACGTTAATTTTTTGCCTTTCGTATCTCCCAGGAAGTGGAATGCTCTGACACATTTACCAACTGCGCTCCCAGCCTCTCGAGCAGGCGTTTCGAGGCGGGGTTTTCCACTTCAGTGGCGGTGATCACTTTGCAGAAGGGATGTGTGAATGCCCAATCGATCAATGCCAGGATTGCTTCACTCATGTAGCCCTTGCCCTGATAAGCAGGGTCAATGCCGTAGCCGATCTCAGTCGAACCTTCTTCATTTGGAAAGCCTTTGAAACCAAGCAGTCCGGCGCCCAGATTTTCAGCCCTGATGAGGATCAGCCAGTACGTCAACCAGTCATGTTGAGAAGCATCTGTCTTCTTCATCTTGTCGATCTTCATGCTGAGGGCACGCCGGACCCGGCCGGTGATCAATGGGTGCATCATGGTGATGTTCAATGATTTTTCGAAGGCCTCGATGTCCTGCAAGATCAGTTCCAGTTGGTTTTGATACAGAGGGATGAGTCGCAATCGTTGGGTGAGGATGATATCGTCCACGCGAAGTACTCCAATCAGGCAAGAAATAGAACTGCCACGCCGGTTATGGCAAGCATTGTCCCAAGGATGGCATGCCAGCCAATTCTTTCCTTGAATGCAAAATAACTGATCGGCAAAATGATCACAGGCGGCAGCGCCATAAGCGTGCTCGCCACGCCAACTTCCGCGTGCTGCACCGCAAGCAGTGACGCGGATACGCCAAGCAAGGGTCCCATGACTGCACCGAGGGCGATCAGGGGGATCGCTTGGGGCTTCTCGCGCAGTGCGGCGATCGTTGCGCCTGCTTTGCCTTCCAAAACAGTCCAGGCCCAGATAAAAATAACTGCTGCCAGCATGCGGATGGCATTCGCCTGAAAGGGCGAAAACTCCCCGAACATCCCTTGCTTCGAAAGGACCAGCCCGACAGCCTGGCCCAGCGCGGCCAGTATCCCGAAGAGCACACCGCGACTGGTGTGTCCACGCGGCGTATCCGGCGGCTCTTCATGGGAAGCAACCACCCAGGCGATCCCTGCCAGGGCGAGGATGATTCCGGTGATCTGCCAAAAGGTCAATGTCTCGCCGAAGAATGCCCAGGCGATGATCGAGCCGAAGATCGGTGCCAGGCTCAACAGCAGGGAGCCCAGGCGCGGTCCCACCGAGACAAGCGATTGAAAGAGGAACGCATCTCCAAGCGAGAGTCCGATGATCCCCGAAAGACTCAGCCAGATCCAGCGCGACGATTCCGCGGAGAACGGCAGCGGCTCACGAAAAAGAATGAGGTTCAGGATGAAAAGATAGAACAGCGCGAAGGTCAGGCGTGTACGATTTGTGACCTGCGAACCGACCATGCGTCCGGTCTTTGTAAAGATCAGCGCCGTCATGGCGAAGAAGAAGGAGGTAGAGAGCGCGGCAAGCTCACCGATAAACTTCATATTGAGATTTCCTTTTGCAGAAATGAATGTGTTTTACTTGAACTTTGGAATCCAGCGGGGGACGCGCCGGAGATATTCTTCATACGAGGCGCCGAACTTTTGCTTGAGAGTTGGCTCTTCGTACAGGGTTACGAACAAATGCACCGTCAGGAAAACGATCGCAGCATAGATGATCAACCAGACGAACTTGAACCATAAGAAGTGTCCGATGATGATCAGCAGGACACCCACGTACATCGGATTGCGGACGTAGCGATAAAATCCCGTCGCAACCAGTTCCTTTGGCGGGTCAATGGGAGCCGGGGTGCCGCGCCCCTGAGCCAGGAAATTCCAGAAGGACCATAAAAGGATCACTCCGCCGGTCACCCAAAGCGGAAAGGCGAGCCAGGAAAGGAAGCCTGTTTCGACTTGCGGCCCTTTGCGCAGCAAAGCCAGCGGAATATAGCCGGCCACCATTCCGGGAGCGACGATCAGAAACAAGAAAGATTTAAGCGCGGTCACTTTGACTCCTTGGGCAAGTCAGTAAAAATCCCTGTTGAAGTTTTTTGCTGGAATGATTTTCAGGAACTCAATCAATTTTAGCGCGATATTTGCGCAAGGTGAAAATTGAAGTGGATGACCGGGTAATGAAATAACTTTTCAAGCGTCATGAACTCGTCGAAATTTGAGTCCCACCTGGTTGGGCAATACGTGCCGCGCTCCCATTTTTAATCACTTGAGCTTCTTCTGTTCCAATCTCGGGTGGGGTAATTTCTCCATTTCCTCTTCCAACTCTTGCTTCATGACCGCGACAATCGCGGTCAATCCGTGTGCCAGTGCTTGCAGTTCGTCATCACTCAATTGACTTAACCAGCGCTGCCATTGCTTCCCGCGCGCCTCCCGGCGGCCCGCGCCGATCTCTGCCCCTTTTGGACTGAGCCGGATGATCGTGTGCCGCCGGTCGCTCGGGTACTCTGTGCGCGTGACCAGCTCGCGTTCCACCAGTTGTTGAACCAGGATGCTGGCTGTCGGGTTCCCGACGCCTAGCAGTTTGGCGAGTTGACTCACCGTGAGCTCTTTGCGTGCTGCCAGCATGAACAAAGCCTTGGCCTGAGCATAGGTCAGCTCAAGCATTAGCCAATGAGAAGCAGCATTGAACTGCATGGTCATGAACAGCTCCATATACGCCTGCACGACGGTGTCGACAAGCTCAGACCGGTTTTGCTCTTCTTTGGTTGTTTTCATTTTGCTTCCTTTGCTTTCAAGATATGTGTGCGGAATTGGTTAGCGAACGGATTCTCTCCGTGTCCGGGTGACCAGTGGATGGAACAACAGGGCACGCACGATAAGCGGAAGTCCTATCATGCTGGGTAAGATCCAGTAAGTAAATGTGGGCAGTTCCTTCCAAAGCGGAAGATTTTTGCCATTGTCCACATAGAAAG
>DASTJG010000146.1:0-2818 GCA_035716785.1 Anaerolineales bacterium | reverse complement strand
TGGTCACATCCGGATCGACGTTGTACAGGCTGGCAAAGTAGCGCAGGTTGTCGATCCCGGAAAGACGCCAGTACAGGCCGCGCTCACCGCCAAAGATGAAACCGATCCGCCGGCGCACCTGGTCCGCATCCTTGACGACATCGAATCCTTTCACGGAGGCCGTCCCGGCTGTCGGGATCAGCAGTGTGGTCAGCATCTTGGTGGTGGTGGTTTTCCCGGCCCCGTTGGGACCCAGCAGACCGAACAGCTCCCCCTCCTGGATGTCAAAGCTGACATCGTCCACGGCAACGATCTCCCTCGCCGAGCGCTTGATCACACCGATATTGGAGGTAAACGTCCGGCGAAGATGAGAAACCTCTATTGCATTCATAACACTCCTTCAAACTGGTAATAGATGATTTTACACGAACGGGATGGATTTTCTACTCGCACCGGAGAACAATCCATGGGACACGGACGACACGGGTGGAATGGGAGGATTCTATAAATGCAGGAAAAAAACAGTGACTTCTGCGCAATCCGTGTCCGAAAAAGGTCTTGGGACTGTAACCTTGCAAGCGTATGCGAAACGTAGCATGTCGCCCATTCACTCGTTATACAGACGAGACGCACCAAAAATGCGTTCTCCGGTTGATTGCCCTTTGGCGATACCCATGCCAGGCAAAGCCAAAAACCAGGTAATTAATAAAAATAAAGGAGAAAGGAACAATCTGATGGATCTGCAAACTGTTCTGATTTGGATCGTGATCGGCGCCATTGCCGGTGTGCTGGCCGAGTCCATGGTGGGCGGACCCAGGCGCAGCGGACTGGGGACCGCCATCCTGATCGGTATCTTGGGAGCGTTCATCGGCGGCTGGCTGTTCAGCGCGCTGGGGATTGCCATCGGCGGCGGCATCATCGGCACGATCATCACCGCTTTTATCGGCGCGATCATCCTGCTTTTGATCGTTCGTGGCCTGCGCCAGGGAAGATATTAAATCCCGGTAATTTCAATACCAAAAACAAAGAGCGGATGAGGCTTATCATCCGCTTTTTGCTTTAACCGTACAGGATCTCGCGGTCTGCCTGTTCGATCTCCTCGTACACTTTTTTAACGTCTTCCTTCATCTCGGCGGAAACCCCGGCTGTCTGCGGGATGAACTTGACCAGGTCACGCGCCTGCCGGAGGAGGTCCTTGATCTGGGCAATGTAGGAAAAGTCGCTGCGGCCCAGGCCGCCCTCCGGGACGGGCAGCTCCCGTGCCTCCTGGATTAACTTCCGTGCGCGGGCAACGCGCTCCGTAGCAGGAATCATCTTTGCCATACTCTCTCCTCAGATCATCTTCGATCGGTTCTCGATCTTGAAAGGGGTGGATTTACTCCCCGTGGACACCGTTACAGGGATGGAAATTCGTTGCTCAAATTCTCTAAGCATATTCTAAACGCTTCCGGTGATTTCGAGCGTATAAATGGGTGGTATTTCCCCGATGAATTCCCAATACCTACCCTAAATCCCTACCAAAATTATCTAATTTGCATAAAATTACTATACCTGTCAGTGGTCACCGGTAATCCATTATCACTCAAAACTGACGACCCATTCACCATTTCGATTCGAGCGAAAAATGGATTAAATATGAGTGAAAAATCACCCCATTTGAATTCTATGACACAGGAACAATATCACCAGACCCTCGACGGTCTGCTGGAAGGCTGCCAGATCATCGACCATGACTGGCGTTATGTGTATATCAACCAGGCGGCCGCCAGGCATGGACACCGGACACCGGAAGAGCTGCTCCACCGGACGATGATGGAAGCCTATCCGGGGATCGAAAAATCCGAGCTGTTCTCCGTCCTGAAGCGCTGCATGCAGGAACGCACGAACCACCATATGGAAAATCGCTTCGAATATCCGGACGGCAGCGCAGGCTGGTTCGAATTGAGCATCCAGCCTGTGCCGGATGGGTTGTTCATCCTTTCCATGGACATCACCGCCCACAAGCTCTCGGAGCTGAAAACCCAGAGGCAGCTTGCACGGATCAACGCCCTGCGGAAGATCGACCTGGCCGTCCTTTCCAGTTTCGACTTAAAGCTGACCCTGACCGTATCCATCGACCAGATCATGGAACAACTGGGCGTGGACGCGGTCGACGTCATGCTGCTGGATCCCTCCTCCACCACGCTCACCTATGCGGCCGGGCGCGGCTTCCGGCATCCCGGGATCGAGCGGGCCAGGCTGCGGCTGGGAGAGGGATATGCCAGCCGGGTCGCCCTCGAACAGCGCGTGATCCACATCCCGGACTTTGCGAACGAAAAAAAGTTCATCCGCCAGGCCTACGTGAAGGGTGAGGACTTCGTCGCGTTTGTGGGCGCACCGCTGGAGGCGAAAGGCAGGGTGAGAGGCGTGCTCGAAGTCTACGGCCGCTCCCCGCTGCAGATCGACCAGGAGTGGATGGATTTCCTGGAAGTCCTGGCCGGGCAGATCGCCATTGCCGTGGACAATGCCACCCTGTTCAAGGATCTCCAGCGCAGCAACTCGGAACTGATGCTGGCCTATGAAGCGACACTGGAAGGCTGGTCCGCGGCGCTCGATCTGCGGGACCACGAGACCGAAGGCCATACGCAGCGCGTGACAGACATGACGATGGAACTGGCCGAAGCCATGGGCATTAAAGCCGAGGAGCTTGTCAATATCCGCCGCGGCGCGCTGCTGCATGACATCGGAAAGATGGGGGTGCCCGATAACATCCTACTCAAGCCGGACAAGCTCAATGAGGAGGAATGGCAGCACATGCGCATGCATGCGGTCTACGCTTATAACCTGCTTTCCAATATCA
>DASTJG010000145.1:0-14387 GCA_035716785.1 Anaerolineales bacterium | reverse complement strand
GGTTGGCCGCGATTTCCTCGGGGGAGAGGGCAGCGGTCTGCTCGGGAGCCTGCGCGTATTTGGTGAACGCCTCAGGCAGGGCAGCACCCGGATTCACAGGATAGACAAACATTTGCAACGGCAGATCTTCCTGGAATTGTTCGTCCAGCATGAAGTCTACAAACTTTTCGGCCAGTGCGCGCTGCCTGGCTCCTTTCAGGATGCCGACAAACTCAATTTGACGGAAACAGGTATCGGGTCCAAGAATGGACGCGGTGGGGGCATCGTCCAACGGCTTCTCGGCAAAGATGACTTCCGCAGCCGGAGACGTCCCGTACGAAACGACCATTGGTTGCGGTCCTTTCCCCGAGGAGGCGCTGAAATTGGTGTAATAGGCCGTCTCCCAGCCATCCACAACGACCACGCCGTTATCCTTCAACGCCTGCCAGTATTCGGTGAACGAATCGCCATAGTGCGCAACCGTCGCCAGCAAAAACGCCAGCCCCGGCGACGAGGTAGCAGGGTTTTCGACAACCAGCAGGCCTGTGTATTCAGGTTTGGTCAAATCGTCGAGGCTTTGGGGCACCGCCAAATTGTTGTCGGTGAAATACGCCTTGTCGTAATTGATGCACACGTCACCATAATCGACAGGCAGTGCGCGGTTGGAACCATCAAGTTTGAATTCAGCAGGGATTTCACTCAGCAGCGCTGACTCATATGGCTCGAAGATATCGGCTTCGAGGGCGCGTGAGAGAAAGGTGTTATCCACGCCAAACAACAGGTCGGCGAGCGGCGCGTCCCTGGTCAGGAGGGCTTTGTTGAGCGCAGCGCCTGCATCACCGCTTTCCAAAAAGGCGACTTTGACATTGTTGGCATCTTCGAACGCCTTGACAACTTCCTCACTGACCGAGAATGAATTATGGGTCATGACCGTGAGGGTTTGCGGTTCGGTGGATTGGGTGGCAGTTGATTGAGGAGCACAGGCTGCCAGAAGTAGGAAGAAAGTGGAAAGAAGGATGGTAAGTTTTTTCATGGGAACCTTTTCTTTTGTGATTAGCTATTAGTAGTTAGCTTTGGCGGCGGTGAACAACGAGCAGCAAACCTGAATCAATGGAAACAGATGCCATCTCGCCGAGCATTTCGTTGCTGACACCGCGCGTTTTATCGGGGTAAAGAGTCTCACGACGAAGGGGATACTTGAGGTTTTGGGTCTGGACCTCCGTCACCCCACCCTGCCAGGGAAGCAGCGAGACGATATCGCCGCTTCGCCCCTGGACCCGGGCCTGATCCCGGCAAAGGAAGATCTCCTCCACCCCATCATCGAGACGTACGTCGAAACCGGAAAGCCGGGGATCGGCAAGCAGCATGATGTTGGCAAGGGTTTGATCCAGTCGACCGCCCAACGCGGCCACGATCAGAATTTGCTCCGGCTTCAGCTCGCGCGCGGCGTTGATCGCAAGCTCAAGATCGGTCTCGTTTTTATCGCGTGGAAACAACTCCATCGCCGCGCCAGCTTTTTGGAGCTTCTGCAATTGTCCTTTTTCGGCAGAATCCATATCACCGATGATGAAGTTCGGCTGGACATCCAGAGCCAGCGCGTGACGCGTCCCGCCGTCCGCGCAGATGATGGTATCGTCCGGGCGCAGGAGCAGGCGGGCCTTTTTGATGTCCGGCAATTCACCGTTGGCAAAGATGAGGATGCGCTGCACATTGCTTCGCAATGAAAAATCCTCCGAGGCGGAGGATGGTTGATTGAAAAGAGTATATTCCCTCCGCCAGCATGATCTGGATCAGGTAATTCGGGTTTGAGCGCGGCTCGCTCCTCTCAGTCCCGCATCGCAGGACACCCCGTTCAATTGTGGTTATAAATATACTCGAAAATTCCGAGATGTCAAATGAAAAAGGTAGACAGGTACACTTGTGTACTTGTCTACCTGTGTACTTTCTATCGCACGCGGCGGCGCCATTCTTCTTTCATTTGCAGTTCACGCGGGCTCATACCCGAATCGAGCGCCAGGAAGTCCGTGAGCAGTCGGTTGAACTTGATTGTCTCATCGATCATTGGGAAATGCCCGGACCCATCCAACAAGACCTGATGGGTCATAGTGGAAAGGGCGCCTTCCTCAAAAGGAGCCGTGATCGCCTGATCTTTATCTCCATACACCAACAGACATGGAATGCTCAGGCTACGGAAAAGACTGAAAATATTGTCAGCTTGCAGCCCAACCATCGAAGCAGCAATCGCCTGGACATCGGTCTTCGGAGCATCCGACAAGGCCGTGGTCGCTTCCGGGGTGCGGCTGGACAGCCATTCGGTCAGTTCGACCGGAGAAGCGGACCGCAACCTGGCATTGACAGCCTGGTAATCCAAAGGACAACTGACAGCCATCATACGATCCACGCTTTGCGGGAAGCGAATGGCAAAGGTCATACCCACCAGGGCGCCCAGGCCGTGCCCCACCAGCGCGATCTTGCCGATGCCCATCTCATTGAGGAAACGGTCGAGCAGCGTCGCCTGCTGTTCGAGTGAGTAATTCAGAACATTGTGCGCGGTATCCCCGAAGCCCCAGAGATCCAACGCGTAGGCACGATAGGAGGTGGAGGTTACCTGCATGGAGGTAATCCAATACCTCCATGAGCCCACCCAGCCATGCAGGAAGATAACGGGACGACCGCGTCCCAGCACCTCGTAATGCACAATGGAACTATCTAGAAGAATAGCGCTCAAAATTACTTCCCAAATTTCACAAGAATAGCTTTCACATGATTCGTTAACTGATCGGGAGCAAAAGGCTTCAGCAGATATTCCTCTGCGCCTGCCTCCAGCCCCTGCTGAATTTCACTTTCCTGTCCTTTGGCAGAGAGAAAGACGACCGGGATATCCTTGAGATCAGGGTTGGCCTTCATGATCCTGCAGGCTTCATAACCGGTCATGCGCGGCATGCGGACATCCATCAGAACAAGGTCAGGATTGACCTTTGGCGCCATTTCGACAGCTTCCTCTCCATTGGTTGCTGCGAATACTTCATGTCCCGCAAACCGCAGTGTAAAGGCAACCAGGTCACGAATATCACGTTCATCTTCTGCAATTAAAATCTTTGCCATTCAGTCCTCATTGCTGCTCATAGACAGGCAGGGTGAAAGAGAAGGTACTGCCCTCACCCGGCACGCCCGAGCTTTTCATCCAGATACGGCCTTTATGCATTTCCACGATCTGTTTAACGATGGAAAGGCCCAATCCAGTTCCGGGAGTCGCCAACACCAGCGGATGTTCACCTCGATAAAACCGTTCGAACACACGGCTCTGGTCTTCCAGCGGGATGCCAACCCCGTTGTCCTGCACATCCACCTGCACTTCGTCGCCGCCGTTCAGGCACTGGATATGAACAGTGATCGTCCCGTTTTCAGGAGTGTAGTGATAGGCATTGTCGACCAGATTTCCAAGGATCTGACGCACACGTTCTATATCACCATAAACGTGCGGCAGCTTCTTTGGCAGATCCAGCGAAAGCGCCATCGGCTTGTTCTCTTCCTGAGAGCGCCGCAGCACATCTTCGATCACATCCTCCGCGATCTCACGCAGATCGAGTGCCTGCGGGGAAAGCGTCACGCGCCCGGATTCAATACGCGACACATCCAGCAGGTCGTTAACCAGGATGTTCAACCTTTCGGTGTTGTTCTTAATGATGCTCAGGAAGTGCGCCTGATTTTCATTGACCGCGCCGGCTGCTCCCATCAGCAGTACATCCACATAACCACGAATGGAAGTCATGGGTGTGCGAAGCTCATGGCTGACCGTCGCCACAAACTCAGACTTTAACCTGTCCACTTCCACTTCATGGGTAATATCACGGAAAATGGAAACCGTTCCCAGGAAATCATCCAAAAGGATCACAGGTGCAAGGTGGACCAGCACGATGCGACCATTCTCCAGATCCAGTTGTTCGGCAAAGGTATCTCCTGTCTCGTAGGCGATGGCGCCCTCCGACCAGTTACGGATGGTTTCCATCCATGAGCCTGCCGATTTTCCAAACAGTCCGCCAAAGACATCCAGCGCCTGCCCCATCACGCGGTCCGGTTCAAGACCCAGGATCTGGGCAGCAGATTTATTGAGGAAGGTAATCCGATTATTTGCACCGGTCACCAGTACGCCATCTGCCACAGCTTCCAGAATAGCCTGTGAACGACTGGCATCCTCCTGCTCGCGGCGCAGCATACCTCCCAGACGCTCCGCCTGATCACGAATGAGCTCATACAGGTGCGCATTATTGATCGCAACGGCAACCTGTCCGGCAATGGCTTTGACGAGATTCAACAACTCGGAACTGAAGAAATCTGGTTTGCGATGGAAGACCATCAGCACCCCGATCACGTCCTCGGCAACCAGCAGAGGCATGGCGATCGCGCTGCGGTGTTCACGCGAGGAGGCGCCCGATTTTACCCAGCGCGGATCGACGAGAAGATCATTGACAAGCGCAGGCTCACGCCGTTCCACTACCCAGCCAGCCAGACCTTCACCAACCTTGAGCCTGAACCCGCGTCCTTCTGAAACTTTGTCAGAGAGATAACCATAACCTGCGCGGTAATGCAAAAGGTTATCCTCGGCATTGAGCAGCATGATCGTACCCTGTTCGGCACCGATCGCATCGTTGAGCAGTGCCAGTGTGCGATTCAAAGCCCGGTCAAGGTCGAGGCTGGAGGATACCTCCGTGAGAATGCGCAGAAGTGTTTCGGTATTCTGCTGTTCACGCTGCAACTGAGCGGTCCGTTCGATCACGCGCATTTCAAACTCGCGCGCCAGACGCTCGGTCTCATTGAACAAACGTCCATTTTGGATCGCGACAGCCGCCTGGTTCGCGAGCGTGCTGAGGATCTGCAGGTCATCTTCCGAATAGACGTTCGCTCGATAACTCTGTGCCGAGAGCATACCGATCGTTTTGCCACTCAACATCATCGGCACAGCCAGAATAGACTGGGGAGTTTCCGACTTCCCAATGGACTGTGGAGTCTCAGACTTCCCAAAGGGAACGCCGCCTGCATCCGCAGTTTCTGTTCCGTGCAGGAGCAAAGGCTGCCCCGTGCCGATCACCTGGCCGCTCAACCCCTGGTCACGCGGAATGCGAGTCGCCGGGGCACGCCTGTCATCATCCACCAGGTAGACGCCTTCGATCTCATCTGATTCTTCATCCAGCAGGCTGATGACGAACGATTCGACCGGCATCAGGCGCTGCGCAGCCTTATGGACTGCAATATAGATCTGTTCAGGGTCGAGATTGGTGCTGACCTGATAACTTGCCTGATTGAGGATCGAGAACCGTTCCGCCGTGGATACCGTGGACTGGTACAAACGTGCGTTCTCCAGGGCAATCGAGGCCTGATTGGTCAACGTGCGGGAAAGTTCGATCTCTGTCAGGCTGAAGCGGACTGCCTCGGTCTGATAGATAAAGATCAATGCCTGCAAATTCGCCCCGCTCACAAGCGGCAGCACAAGCAACGACTTCGTCCCTTTTCCCAGGAAACTTTCGAGGGACGCCAGATCTGGCTCTGAGCCAACAGCATCAGTCGCGAACACTCCCAGAGATTCCCGCAGGCGACGGAAGATCGGTGCATCCGGCAGACGCTCAGGAAGTTTGTCTTTCTGCTTTGGCAGGGAATACTTCCAGATCGGATAGTTGCGTTCGAATTCGACCACGGAAGCACCCGGGGCATCCAGGGCATCCATCAACTCCTGGGCAGTCAATTGCAGGATCTTGCCTTCATTCAACAGTCCGCCCAGGGCGGACGAGAAGCGATTGAGGAGAGCAAGACGCTGCGAGCGTTGATCCAATTCTGTGGCGCGGCTTAAGCTATCTTCGAACAGGCGGGCATTTTCCAAAGCCACGGCCGCCTGACTCGAAAAGGTTGTCCCCACCTGCATATGTTCCCGGTTGTAGAAATGTGACTGCCATTTCTCGAGCGCCAGCACGCCGATCACTTCGTTCTTGGAGATCAAAGGCATGCCAAGCCAGGAGAGGCGCGGCGCCTCCAGGGGCGGGAAGCGGGGATCCTGGCGCACATCTCCAACCAGGATGCCCTGCCCCGTACGGATCATCTCCTTGAAGAGCGCGCTGTCTTCCACCGCGATCATCAGGCCCATGCGACGTTCCGTATCCGGGAAGCCACGCGCTGCACCGACCCGGATACGGTCCTTCTCTCGCAGCCACAGTGTGGCTGTATCGTAAGGAATGACCGGTTCGAGCTGGTCGAGCAGAGAGGCGATCAACTCATCACTCTTCAGACTGGCCGTGAAAGTTGACGCGGCGTTGGTCAGCGCCTCCAATTGAATAGCGCGCTCCTGGGTCGTTTGCACCAAGCGAACATTTTGGAGTGAAAGCCCAACTTGTTGTGCCAGGGAAAGCAGCAAGGTTTCATCTTCAGGAGTGAACGCTGCCGGTGTATTGAAGTTGTCCAACACCAGAACGCCCACAGGTTGTTCACCCGTCAGGATCGGGATCAGCAGGCTGGAAACAGGCAAACGCCCGCCAGTTGCCTGCCGATACAGAAGCAATCCTTCGGTCGGGAAAGTGTAATCACGCGTGAATTGAACTTCATCCACGCGCAAAGGCTTCTTCTGTTCGAATACCTGCCCCGGCAGGGATTCGCCAACACGATAGCCGATCTGTTTCATCGTTTCGTTGTCTGCGTAGCCTGAAACAGCCTGCGGCAATAGTTGTGCGGAATGCTCGTCCCAGATCAATACCACACCTGCGTGGGCGGCATACAATGCTCGCCGGGAGCTGTCGAGCAGAGCACGCACGATCCGATCGGAATCCATGCCGCGCAGCTGGCGGCTGAAATCAAGCAGCAGATTCACTTCCTGCAGGCGGCGGCGCGTCTCATTGAGCAGGGAGATGTTTTGCAGTATGACCGATGTCTGCCGCGCGATCTGGTAATAGACCTGCAGGTCCTCATCGGTAAACAACGCCATTGGCTCGGGGCTGACCGCCAGCATGGCGGCCACTGTTCTCTTATCGATCCGGATCGGAAGACAGATCAGCGACTTGGTGCGCAACGCGGAAAGGAGTGGCGTCTCACGCCATTCCAGGTCTTCATCCAGGTTTGCGATCAGGATGGCTTCGCCGGTCTGCAAACAAGCCCGCAGCGGGTTCCGCTGCCCGAACAATGCCTCCGGGCTGGTGGCACGCGGCACGTTTCCCAGCACATGCAGCAGGCGCGGACCTTCGCTGGTCGCTTCCGCGATCATGGCAACCGACATGCCCAGCTGTGTGAGAGTCTCACGTGCCAACGCCTGCAAAGCGGATGAGGCGTCCAATTGACGGCTGACCGATTCGGTGATGGCCAGTCCCGCCCGAACGCGCTGTCCACGTTGATCGAGATTTTGGATCGCGAGAGTCTGATCCAGGTCCTTGCGAAGCAGGATCGGCAGATCGTTTTGTGAGAAGCTGATCAGACGCTGCTGTCTCTCCAGCCCCGAGGAGAGCGAGTCCACCTTTGTACGCAAATCGACAAAACGCCCATGATTTGCAATGGCAAGGGCAGCCTGTGAGGCAAAAATTTCAAGCGCTTCAATGGTCGCACGATCGGGCCGCAAACCATCACGCGGGGCATCAAAACTGATCAGACCGAGAGGAGCGCCATTCTCGTCCTCCAGCGGGATGATCAGGAGATCTTCAGGGTCCCAGGCGTTGGAGTTTGTCCCGGTTTTATCATCGTGCTCCAGGGTCACGATATGAACATCCGCCGGAATGATAGGCGCCTGATCTACGGGGATGAAATAGGTACGGCTGATCCGGAATTCGGGCTTGAGCATTTGCTGAATGCTGGTATAGGGCTGTTTACGCGACATGAGCTCGTTCAAAGCATCAGAGGCAAACCCCACACCAAAGACACGGCGCAGCATGCCCGTCTCCTGTTCATAGGCACTCATCAACACTGCCTGGAAGGGAGTAGCTTCTCGAATGCTATTTGCGATCGTGCGCAGCAACTGCTCGAGCGGCTGTTCAAAATTCAGGATGGAACTGACCTGCGTAAGTTTTGTCAGCGTTTCGGCGCGGCGCCGCAGAAGCTCCGCGCGTTGACGTTGCTCCTGGTAACGCTGGGCATTACTCAGTGCTACGGCGGTCTGTGAAGCAAGCGTCTGGATCACTTCCAGGGAAGCCTGATCGAAAGAGTTTACGCGACTGGAATGCAAGTGGATCAACCCGGCTGTCTTGCCCCGGATGACAATCGGAACGACCAGGGCTGAGCGAACTCCTTCATGGATCGGAGTTTCATCGTCCAATGAACAATCAACAATGATTTTAGGCTCGCCCGTCACAATCGCCTTTTTCGCAAGTGCTGAAAAAGACTCGGGGAAGGGACAGCCCAGGGAAAGGGTAACCGGCGGGGGGATGGAGGACGCGGTCGTATCGAACAGGATGATCGTTCCACACTCTGCACGCGTCGTCTGCAAACTCTCGTGATGCACCACTTCCAGCAGGGACTTCAAGTCGACCATCGAATTCAGCTCGCGGCTGACACGCGCGATGGAAGTAAGCTGCTCCACACGGCGCCGCAGACTTTCATCCGTCTGCGTGGCAAGGGAAGCATCCTCGATCGCAGAGGCCAGCTGGCCGGCGGCTGTCAGGATCACTTGAAGATCATAGTTATTAAAGAATTCCGACTTGCGGCTTCCCAACATCAATTCGCCGAGACTCCGGTCGCGGACAAGGAGCGGCACGACAATCGCCGATTCCACATTCGAGATATTCACCAGTTGGCGATATACCGGTTGAATACGCCGGTCCGAACTCAGGTGCCCTGAAAGGAATGGTTTTTGACTCCCGGAAACCGTGGAATGATACTGAGGGTCATCCACATGAAGGCTCGCCAGCGTTGCCAGTGCATCGCCCGCAGCGCCAATCGCTGAATCGCGGTGCAAATACAGTTCACCGTTTTGTTTATCGAGTAGAAAGATGGCCACCAACTCGCTTTGGAATAAACTGGCAAGTTCCCGCGCAGAAAAACGGAGAACCTCATCCAGGGTGGCAGTGGAAGCCGCCAGGCTTGCGATCCTGCGCAATGCATCCGAACGCAGGGCACGCTGACGGGTCCGTTCGACGACAAAGGAACTCTCGATGATCCCGGCAGCCTGATCGGCAACCGTTCTGATCAAACGCAACTCAGTACTGGAAAATTCAGTTGCCGATTGCAGTTGATGGTTTGAAAGCTGGAGGTAACCGACGAAACGTTCGCCGGCAACCAGCGGCGCAAGTACCGACTCGCGCAGACTGGCTGCCTGAGAAAGGTTCTGCAGACCAAGATCTTGCCAGGACTGATCTTCCGCGGCGTTGCGTGTGACGATCAGTTTTCGTTCCGATAAGAGTTTTTCCGCGGCGCTGTCTGGTTGAATGGTTGTGCGATAAATCTCAACGAAATATTCCTGCAAACCCTGGAACGGGATCTGTCCCTCCAGGGTCCGCTTGTTTTCATCATATAAAAGGAAACCAAGAATTTCTACGGAAAATAATGGTGCGATTGTCTCTACAAGACGACTGATAAGGTTTGTGTAATCCTGTGAAGCGCTGAAGACTTGAGCAAGATTGGCAAGGCTGTTCAATTCCGCCACGCGATTTTGTTCGCTGGCAAACACCATCGCATTACGCAGGCTATAAGCGGCCTGGGTGGAAACAAGTTGGACAAGATCGTGATCATGTTGACCCAGTACATTGGGGGCAAGATGACCAATTTCCAATGTCCCGATCAAACGCCCCTCCACGCTGAGCGGCAAGCCCAGATAGGATTGTATGGGAGAACTGCCTTTCGATTCAGGCAAACCCGCATCGGGAACGCGAGTATCCGGGATCAACAGTGATCTTTGCCGGTCACGCAAGACATGGGTCAACTCACCAAACTGAGAAATAGCGGCCCGAACGATATGAGAGGAACCAGAAGATTCCAATGTATATGGAATCAGAGACTGGCTCGCTTCGTCCCAGACCTTGACCTCCAGCACATCTGCCGGCACAAGATGCGAGACATTCAACAGGATGGCATACAAAGTGTCATCCAGATTGAGACTTGCGGAAATATTTTTGCCAAAATCAGAGATGGTTTGCAGAATGGATGCATCGGCTCCGGTTTCGCTCAGATTCATCGCCAGTTCCACGCTCCGCATGGTAACAAGCATGACCGGATACGGCCCGGGCACCTGATAAGAGGTTGCATCCACCAGCCGCCCGCCCACGGACAATCTCTTTTGTCCCTGCTGTGCACAGAGACCAAGAATGTCCTCTGCGGGTCTTGCCCGGCGAACCAAACGTTCCAGATCGGCAGGTTCACCTTCGCGCAAACCGAACCATTCGCGTGCCAGTTCGTTAACGTACTCCACACGTCCACCGAACTGGACGATCAGAATCGCTTCGTTTAATTGTGACGAATCAGGGGAGACAATAGATGAAGTGATTGGATGTGCAGTCGATGCGCTACGCGGCAAGCGTCGCAACCACAGCACGATTCCCACCGGCACAATCAGTACCAGTGCAATGGCAATCAACCCAAGGCTCACTTCCAGCCCGGCGTCCATTCTTACCTCAGCTTATCCACCTGGTGTGGAATCCTGGCGACGGGCTTCCGCGGCAAGCTCCGTGATCTCGCGGATATCGGCAAACGATTGCAGGCTGGGTGACACGATCCCGACCGACATCGTCATGAAGGGAACCTTGACCGTTGTGCCGTCCGCTGCCGGAGCCTGCACAAACCCTTGCTGGCGGTCCATGAAGTTATAGTGCGTTTGCACCTCATTATCGAATCTCTCTTTGAGCCGGGTCTTGATGGTGTCAGCCTGACCCTCCACCGTAATGATGATGAAGTTGTCACCACCGGCATGACCGATGAAATCGGAGATCGTCCCGAGTTCATCCACCACTTCACCGATCAACATGGCGGTGAAGCGCAGCACATCATCTCCGGCTACGAAGCCATAGACGTCCTTGAAAGGCTCGAAGTTGTTGATGCGCGCGTCGAGCAGCGCCCAGCCCTTTTGCCGGATGATCTCGCGCAGTCGATTCTCGATCAGGCGCCCGGCCGGGAGTCCGGAACGAGGATCGGTCAAGCTCTCCCGTTCGGATCGCCGGATCGCGCCCTGCACGCGCAGCTTCAACTCTTCGATATCGAACGGCTTGGTGATGTAGTCGTCCGCTCCCAGTTCCAGTCCCTGCAATTTGTCGCTGCGCTCATCTTTCTGCGTCAGGAAGATCACCGGGATATGGCTGGTACGCATATTAGTGCGCAAGGTACGACAGACCTCATAGCCATCGATATCGGGCAGCATAATGTCGAGCACGATCAAATGCGGCAGGACCTGCTTGGTCTTTTCCAGCGCATCGGAGCCGCGCACGGCGACATCGACGTCGAAGTCCATGCCGCTGAAATAGATCTTCAGCATGTTCCCGATATCAATATCGTCTTCTACAACTAACAGGCGGGCTTTTCCCATAAGCAGCCTCCAATTATGTGTGCGCCCGCAAACTGCGAGCATTCTTCGCATTGCGGCGCACGGTTTCAATATGTTGTGGTGTAACCTCTCGCTCAAACGAACGGAACCCGCTTAAGCGGAACCCATGCTTCTTTGCCATGGCATCAATTTCCTTCACTCGTTCTCTCGTAAGATGTTTGCCCAATGTGTAATCCTCGAACCTTCCTTCCAGCGCCAGGGCAATTGTTTCAGCCATACAGGCATACGCCTTTCCTGGCGGAAAACCAAAGTTAAAATGGAAATCAACGGGGCCTGGAACATCCACCATTCCTCCGTCAATCACTAATATATCATCTCTCACCGCCGCCACCATTGCAGAAACATCACGGGGGCGGGCTACATCACAGACGACGCTGCCGGGCTGTAAATGCTCGGGGCGAATGATGTCATGAATTGCGCTGGTTACCGTTAAAATGAGTTGCGCATTTGCCAGAACATCCATCGTTGTACTGACAATCAACTCCGCTCTCGCCCGGACCTTGAGCCGGTCGCGCAATTCCTCGAGCGCTTCCTGCCTCCGACCAATCAAATAGAGGCGTTCCACATCCTCCGAGAGCAATTCCGCACAGACCCGTCCGATCGCACCTGTGGCGCCAACAACCGCCGCGGTCGCTTTGTTCAACGGGATATCCATCTCGCAGGCTGCTTCCCGTATGGAGTCTACCGCAACTGTGACGGTATAGGAGTCTCCAGTGGTCACAGGCACATCGAGTGCATTTGCGATTGTAACACCTGCATCTCCAACCACAGATGTAAACGCGCCAAGTCCGAGAATTTGAGCACCAAGCTTTTCAGCCATACGACCTGTTTGAATGATCTTATGATACACAGTTCGCTCCGGCAATTCCATCATTCGTCTCGGTGTGTATGGACAGGCGATAAACCAGCCTTTTATTTCCTTGCCTGTCGCCTGAGAGGTGATCCCTTCGATCTCGGAAATAAACACAGGCGGGAAGAAGGTAGAGAAAAAATCGATCTGCCTCTCATTCAACACCCGTCCCAGCAAAGGAAATTTGCGGCTCACATCCCGTTTGGGGTCGATGGGATGAATAATAAATGCGAAAGTATCCACGTAGCGTTACCATGATTCCAATTGACTCTCGCCGGGGCGAGGATATAAACGTCGGTGCAGACTGGCTGTTTTCAGTTTATGATGATCGCTGTCTTCATAACTGACATTCTTGTCGATGACACGCCGCTCTTTTGAAGCAGCGAGGACAACATCCGACTCGATTGTACGGGCAGGATAAACGATCATCCCCGCGCCCAGACGACAATTATGCCCCACTGCGCTGCCGAGCACCGGGCGATTGGAAAAATTCAATTTGCCACTGCCATCCAAAGCACGGATCGGTGCGGGGATCAGGTTGTAATCTGTAAATGTGGAGCCGGCGCCGATAAACGTATTTCGTCCAACGACGCACATTTGCAAACAGGTATTCTGCGCGATCATGCTGTTGTCCATTACGCTGGTCATGAACAACGCGGCCCGGAACGGCAGGAAGGTTCCATCCCCCACCACCGATAGCATCAATTGAACATCCTGGGAAACATTGACGTTATTCCCAATGATGCAGTTCTCGATCACCGCGCCAGCATTGATCGTCACGCTATCCCCAATGGTCGTGGGTCCATGAATGATCGCACTCGGATCGATTATGCAGTTCTTGCCAATCTTGACCAACTCTGAGCACTCAAGAAGTTGTCTCCCCTCATACAAAGCCTTGCCAAGCACCTTCAGCTTAAATGCCAGGTCTTCATTGAGGCGTTTTTCAAAACGGGCACCACGCCCGAAGAGCCCAAAGACTACATCCGCAATAAAAATATGCACCCACGAATCGATCGCGATCAGTGTTTTCAAAGGAACCTGAAATGTCAAGTCGCCACTTTGATCCGCCATATAGGTTGGGACATGATAGTAGCCGAGTTCACGCGCCTCGAGGTCGATCACCAGCGGTTCCACGTCAGCGACCGGGCCATTGGGGTAGTACCACAAATCAGCGAGGAACAATTGTCCCGCCGGAGCATAGGAAGATGAAAGTGGCAGGGCATGTTCTTTAAACGCAGGATCCTCGGCTGAAAAGGCCGCCCGACAGGCACGTTTTTGCTTGCGTGCGCGCCCAATAAACTCGTTGATATATTCCTGATCGAAGAACAGGTTATCCCGGTAGACGATCATCTCGTCGCGCTCTTGCGGAAAGCGCTGGCCCGGCTTTAATTCAAACTCACGCGTAGTGTAGGGTGCCAGAATATTTCGCTGATTTAACCAAAGGGGGATATTTTGTATGCGTAAATCCCGTGCAGGCTCATTGAACGGCGTGATTGGACGGGGAGCGTTGAGGATAACCTTGAGCATATCAATAAGCAATTATTCCACAAAATTGACAAAACAGGGGCAGGAACTTGCTATCCACACTTGCAAATTTACAAGTTTGTTGGGGCTGAAAAATACTAGAAAATGGGCGCCGGGTCGATCACGATCATGCAGTCTTTATCCCCTGCTGCAATACACGTTTTCTCTTCCACGTTGAAGACCTTGCCGCCGCTCAACCAATATAACGCTTCCTGTAACACCCCCACCGCCAGGTGACAGACAGGCTCGTGCGCCCTGCGCTCCCAGCAAAGCGGACAACGCTCGATGCGCCAGAGGAACTTGCCATCCTTCTCTTCGAGCTGGACATGCTGATCCGTTGACGTATTGAAAAACTCTGCAAAGGTTTTTGCACCCGTCTGAAGTTTGGTTTGGAGAGGCAGCAGGCGAAAGGTCATTTCCATCAACCCCAGCTGCTTTCCATACTGACGTAAGCCATAGTTAAAACAGGCACGACCGATACGCAGGGCGAGTCCGCGACCGCCATGTGGGCCATAAACCTGCTCCAGCATGTTTGTCAGA
>DASTJG010000144.1:0-3452 GCA_035716785.1 Anaerolineales bacterium | reverse complement strand
AGGCCTGCATACCTTCGCTGTTGGGACGTCCAAGCGCGAGCACCAATTGACCAACTTTCACATCATCGGACGTTTTGGCAGGCGTTAGCATTTTCTCGGAAAGACGCAAAAGCGCGAGATCGGAACCGGGGTCGCGCCCCGCGATAGTGGCGTTGAAAGTTCCGCCATCCGGTAATAAAGCCTTGATGTTTTCCTCACGTGTCACAATATGGTCCGCGGTGAGGATGAGGTCTTGCGAGTAGGCGATACCGCTGGCAGGATAACGCTTGCGCGCATCCACAAGGACTGTGCTCGCGCCGCCTTTTTCCACGGCGGAAGCTAATCCATTTGAGAAATCGGCAAGAGGATTTATCATATCTGGCTCCTTTTCATCATAACATTATTTCGCGCTGAACGTTGATCGAGTAGCCGCGCAGCGGCGTGTCGAGTCCAGTGTAGCTCACACTACCTTCGAATACATCAGGAGGATGGGCAGGCAAAGACTAGACTTTCGGGGGAGGTCCGGTCAAGCGTATAAACTATAATCAAATCATGCAAACGACCATCCGGCTGAACGCAAAGATCTTTCCTGCGATCGGATTTCTTGCCCTGGTGATGCAGATCGTCGATCCGTCGCGCGTTTGGATGATCCTGCTGATCGGGATCGGCGGGTTCTGGCTGGTCTGCCGCTGGTGGGCACATGGGCTGGCGCGTTCGCTGCAATTCGAACGCGAGATGCGTTTTGGCTGGGCACAGGTGGGCGACCGCCTCGAAGAACGGTTTACGCTGACGAATCAGTTAATTGCGCCGGCCACCTGGGTAACACTCCAGGACCATTCCACACTTCCGGACCATAGTGCTTCGATCGCAACCGGTGTGGATGGATCGAGCACAGCCCAGTGGCGCATTCTGACGCAGTGCACGCGCCGCGGAGTTTTTACACTTGGGGGAACAACGCTCGAAACCGGCGATCCTTTTGGGGTCTATACGGTTACTCTTGAGGATCCAACCTCCTCTACCCTGGCCGTGATGCCGCCGGTCCTCTCTTTGCCTGCATTTCAAATCAGCTCTAGCGGCTGGGCAGGCGAAGGGAAACCCAATCGCCATTCGCTACAGGAAACCATCAACGTCTCACATACGCGCGAGATGGTACCGAACGACCCAATGCGCCTGATCCATTGGAAGACAACTGCACGTCACAACAAGTTCTTTGTACGCCAGTTCGAGGGCTCGCCTGCAGGCGACTGGTGGCTCGTAGTCGATCTCGACAAAGGTGTGCAGTTGGGTACTGGTTGGGATTCTACAGAAGAGCACGCCATCATCCTGGCTTCCTCCCTGGCTGCACACGGGCTAAACGCAGATCATCCAGTTGGGCTTTCGATCAACGGGAACAATTCAGAATGGCTTGTGCCGCGGCGCAATGAATACCAGTTGCGTTCCCTGCTAAAGGCGCTGGCGGTTGCATCCCCATCCGAAATGCACTTGAAAGATTACCTGCAGCGTGCCGGGCAATCGTTGAGCGGCCACTCCAGCCTGCTGATCATTACTGCCAATGCAGATGTGGAATGGACGCAAGCGCTCCTGCCGTTGATGTGGCGCGGGATCATTCCAACCGTGTTTCTCTTTGATCCCGTTTCTTTTGGGGGAAACACAACCCCAAAAGCGATCTACGAGGTGTTCCAATCCATGGGTATTCCATGCCATGTGATTCCCAAAGAAATGCTGGATAAACCACAGGCACGTCCCGGGCATGAAGGGGAATGGGAATGGCGTGTTTCGGCAACAGGCAAGGCGGTCGCGGTCCGCGCCGCGCAGGAAGATTGGCGAGGGCTGCAGTGATCGAGCGCATTTTGAGCAAAGCCTTACCCAGGTTATTGTCTGCGGACGTGATCGGGTTGATCCTCCTGGTCACCGCGCTGCAGGCGTTCACATATGGGATCGCTTCCTCATTGCGAGGCGCGGGTGCACAGCAGGGAATGTACTTCTTCTGGATTTGTTTGATCGCCGCACTGATCGCCCTGGGATTGAGCAAACTCAAATTAAAGGGGATCCAGGTATCGGCCGGGATGGCTGCGATCGGCATCGCTGGCGTTTGGATCCTGGGTGCGCGTCTCGCCTCGCCTCTGCTCGATCTCGGGAAAGCGATCGTCAACGTGGTCCCACAGATCGTTCCGGCAATTCGTTCGGACATTCCGATTGACATAACCGCAATTTCAAATGCCTGGCTGATCGTGGCAGAGGCATCCGGCGCTTTAGGGTTCCGCGTACAAGTCTGGCTGACGAGCGTGGGCAAGAACATCACTGTCAACGACACCCTGGCGCGTGATCTGGCATGGACGTTGATCATGTGGCTCATGGCGGCATGGATGGGATGGTTTGCGGGGCGTCGCAATGCTGTTGCTTCCATGTTGCCTTCCATATTGTTACTGGCAGTCATTACCTCTTACAGCGAGTTCAGAATATACACTCTCTGGCTCATGGTTTCCGTATTTCTCCTGCTCATGGGCATCTGGAATTACAAAGAACATACCAGGCACTGGGAAAGAAAAAAGATGGACTACTCCGACAGCATTCGTTATGATGTGGGTCAGGCAGTGGTCTTCCTTACGATTGTCATTGGCGCGGTCACATTTGTCACCCCATCGATTTCGTGGCGCGCGATCAGAGATTACCTGCGTGAGCGAGACCGATCCTCTCAGAATGAAGCAGCAGACCTGCTCGGGATCCAACCACAACGGGCTGCCGGGCAAAACATCTCTCACCAGAAACCCTCTCTGCCGCGTGACCATTTGTTAAGCGGCGGTTCTGCCATCTCGGAAGAAGTTGTCATGACGATCCGCACCGGGGAACTGCCTCCCGTTGAAAGCCCATCCATCGCTGCCAGCGCGCCGCGTTACTACTGGCGCAGTACCACCTATGACATTTACGTTGGTGCAGGCTGGATCACAAGCACTCCTGTTCCCCAAAAGTACAGGGAGAATACGCCGCTCATCCCGGGTCTTCTCACCGGATATAAAGCGCTTCATTTGGATGTGGAGATGTTCCAGCCGGAAGGAAGGTTATTCTGGAGCGGGATCCTTTTCAGTGCAGATGTACCCATGCGGGCAGACTGGCGCGTCCGCCCCCAGGCGGACCTGTTCGCCGATCAATCGACCCTGCTCCAGGCTGACATGTTTGCTGTGGCGAGCAGCGCGCAGGCCTACAAAGCAGATTCCTACGTTCCGCGCGTCACGGTGGAAGAATTGCGCGCCGCCTCGACGGAGTACCCTGAAAAGATAGAAGCGCGTTATTTTGCACTTCCCAACTCTGTGCCAGACAGGGTTTACCATCTGGCGAGAGAAATCACGGCCGGGAAGACCAATCCGTACGACAAGGCGAAAGCCATTGAAGCTTACCTGCGCGCCAACTACCCTTATGATCTTGAAGTCCCTGCGCCGCCAGAAGACCAGGATGTGGCTGATTATTTCCTGTTC
>DASTJG010000143.1:0-6287 GCA_035716785.1 Anaerolineales bacterium | reverse complement strand
GTCATACCCGGCTGCGTACGCCCAAGCTCGGGACCAATGACGTGCACGATGCCGCGGTGCGGACTGGTCATGCCGTGCAGGGTGATCCCAAATTCAGCGGCATTGACTTCCATCTGCTTGATCTGCGCGGCAGCCATCGGGTCTGTGATGGGTACATCGATGGGCGTGGTCGGGATGGAATGGTCCATCGTCGCAAGCGTTTTCTCAGGGCGGCGGACTTTGAGTCCGCGCTGGCGCAGACCGGTGAAGGCCTGCGGCGAGGTCACCTCGTGGACGAGGTGCAAGTCGATGTATAGAATAGCAGGGGAATCGGCTTGTTCGGTAACGACATGCGAGTCCCAGATTTTTTGAAAGAGGGTTTTTGGCATAGGATACGTCTTCGTCATTGCGAGGAGCGATCAGCAGTGAGCGACGAAGCAATCTCAGACTTCATGAGGAGATTGCTTCGCCGCCTCGCGGCTTCTCGCAATGACATTAACTTTCAACGGTGTCATCTTCCTGTTCATCGGAAGTCGATTGGGAAGCAGAGGAGAACGTGCTTGTGTCCCAGCCAGAGGGAATCGTCTGTGGTTCGGGGAACGAATTGCGGGCAGAAGTTTGGGCAGTATCCTGATTTTCATCTTGCGTGTTCATGTGATTTCTCCTTTTATTTTTTATTACTTTTTATCCCAGCATCACGCCATGAGTATGGTTTGGGTGAACTGGCTCGAGTCCTTCGGTATGTGCAATGATCAGTTTGTTCAGTGCATTGAGATAGGCCTTAGCACTGGCCACAATGATGTCAGTGTCCGCGCCGTGGCCGCCAAAGACACGCTGGTACACCTGCTCGCTTTGCGCGTCCATGGTGTGCAGACCGTTCTCACCCTTGATCCGGACAGTGACTTCGCCGAGCGCGTCGATACCTTCGGTGATCGCATGGATGTTGAACTCCAGCAGAGTGTTCGGTGTTTTGACAATCGCATCGATTGCCTTGTACGACGCATCCACGGGGCCGGAGCCCATCGCGGCGTGGACGTGGACCTTACCATCCGGTCCCTTCAGGCGGACTGTGGCGGTCGGCATGCCGATCGTGCCGCAGGTAACCTGCAGGCCGTCAAGATAATAAACATCGCGCGGGCGATAGAACTCATCCGCGATGACCGCTTCGAGATCCAGTTCGGTGATCACTTTCTTGCGATCAGCCAATTCCTTGAAGCGTGCAAAGGCTTTGTCGAGTTCGTTCTCGTCGAGCGAATGCCCCATCTCGGCCAGACGGCTGCGCAGCGCGTGGCGACCCGAATGTTTGCCCAGCACCAGCTTGGACTGGCTCACCCCGACGTCTTCAGGACGCATGATCTCATAGGTGGTCTGGTGCTTTAGCATGCCATCCTGATGGATACCCGCCTCATGTGCAAAAGCGTTCGCGCCGACGATCGCTTTGTTCGGCTGCACGACAATGCCTGTGTAGTTGCTGACAAGCTTGCTGACGCGCGAAATCTGCTGGGTTTCGATCCCGGTTTCAAGACCAAAAATCGGTTTGCGAGTCTTCAACGTCATGACTACTTCTTCCAGTGACGTGTTGCCCGCGCGCTCACCGATCCCGTTGATCGTCACTTCCGCCTGGCGCGCCCCCGCACGGATGCCCGCCAGCGTGTTGGCTGTCGCCAGCCCCAGATCATCGTGGCAGTGCACGGAGATCGTGATGCCTTCGTGCATGCCGGGCGTGTTCTTGATAATCCCGTCGATCAGGGCAAAGAATTCATCCGGCGTTGTGTACCCAACGGTGTCGGGAATATTCAACGTGGTTGCACCGGCTTTGATGGCTTCGCCCAGAACGACGTATAAAAATTCAGGCTCGGAGCGCCCGGCGTCTTCCGGTGAAAATTCGATATCCGCGCACAACGAACGCGCGTATCCCACCATTTCCGCAACACGCTGGATCACATCCTCCGGATCCATTTTGAGTTTGTACTTCATATGGATCGGCGAGGTGGCAATAAATGTGTGGATACGCGGTCTGGCAGCTTCCTGCACGGCTTCCCAGGCTTTATCGATGTCTTTTTTGTTGGCACGCGCCAGACCGGCGATGACAGGAACCTTCGCATCCGGATCCGCGGGTCCGGGTCGGCCCACTTCGACCGCGATCCGCCGGACGGCTTCCAGGTCATCCGGTGAGGCGGCCGGGAAGCCCGCTTCGATGACGTCCACGCCCATGCGCGCCAGCGACCGCGCCACTTCGAGCTTTTCGGCAGAGGTCATTGTCGCACCGGGAGATTGTTCGCCGTCCCTTAAAGTCGTATCGAATATCTTTACATAGTTGCTTTTAACCATAGATGTCTTCCTTTCGATGAGGTAGACAAGTAGGCACGTACACAAGTACACAGGCAAAGTACTTGTATACCTGTGTACCTGTTTACTTTTTCCAGTTCTCCGGCCTCAGTGACCTGACCGCCGCGCCCGCCTGCCACATCTCCGATTCGCGCATGACACGTAACTCTTCATCCAATTTTTCGCGGTACTGCGGGTCACTGTTCTTATCCAGGACGATGCGCGTCTCGACGCCGCTTTTCACGCTCTCATACAGGTCGTCGAACACTGGTACGACCGCATCACGGAATTTCCCTTTCCAATCCAGCGCGCCGCGTTGGGCAGTGGTGGAACAGTTGGCATACATCCAGTCCATGCCGTTCTGACCGACAAGCCGGATCAGCGATTGTGTAAGCTCTTCGACGGTTTCGTTGAAGGCCTCGGAGGGAGAATGTCCATGCTTGCGCAGGACGTTGTATTGCGCCTCCATCACACCCGCCAGCGCGCCCATCAACACACCGCGCTCGCCGGTAAGGTCGGAATACACTTCATTTTCAAAAGTGGTCGGGAACAAATATCCGGCTCCAATGGCGATACCCAAGGCAACCGCGCGTTCGTAGGCACGCCCCGTTGCATCCTGATGGACGGCAAAACTGGCGTTGATGCCGGAGCCATCCAGAAAGTTCGTGCGGACGCTGCGCCCCGATCCCTTCGGCGCGACCAGCGCCACATCCACATGCGGTGGTGGGACCACGCCGGTATCGTCTTTGAACGTGACCGAAAACCCATGGGAGAAGTACAGCATGTCCCCTTCGTTGAGGCACTCCACGATGCTCGGCCACTGCGAGCGCTGCCCTGCATCCGATAACAGGTACTGGATCACCGTTCCTTTTTCGGCAGCTTCTTCGACCGAAAACAAGGTCTCACCGGGAACCCATCCGTCTTCAACGGCTTTATTCCAATTCTTTGTCCCAGCACGCTGACCCACGATCACCTTGACCCCGTTATCGCGCATGTTCAGTGCCTGCGCGGGCCCCTGCACGCCATACCCAAGCACCGCGACCACTTCATTCTTCAAAACATCACGCGCCTTCTCGAGCGGAAATTCCTCGCGCGTAACGACTTCCTCTTCCATGCCACCAAAATTAATCTTTGCCATAATTGCGTATCTCCTAGTTGTGTTATGTATACACGCAGACAGGTAAACAGGTAATCAAAGAATATATTTACGTGTATACCTGTCTACATGTGTATCTTCCTCACGGCGTCATCGCCAGCATCTCAGTCATCGCATCCACGCGATGTCCATTCACGCCCGGGACGCGGCGCACACCGTCGTTCACGCCGCGCGTCATCGAGACCTGCCCCGTGCGGACCATTTCCACAATGCCCAGCGGGCGTAACAGTTCGGTCATACCCTCGATCTTGTCTTCTGTGCCCGTGATCTCGACAATGACCGAGTCTGCTGCCACGTCGACGATACGAGCGCGGAAGATATCGGCGAGTCCGTTCACCTCGGCGCGGCGCTCAGGACCGACCCTCACTTTGATCAGGGCCAGGTCACGGGTCACCGAAGGTTGATGCGTGACATCCTGCACATCGATCACATTGATCAGCTTGTACAGATTTGCTTCGATCTTGTGCGCATCCACCTCACCATTCGGGCAATCCACCACGATGGTCATACGCGAGACAGCAGGATTCTCCGTCCGCCCCACTGCAAGCGACTCGATGTTGAAGTTGCGGCGGCGGAACAACGATGCGACCCGGTTCAACACGCCAGGTTTGTTTTCGACTAGTGCAATGAAAGTATGTTGCATGATTTCTCCTTTTCTCTTCTTCTGCCTCTTTCTTCTTTCCTCATCTTGCTAATGAAAGAGGAAAGAAGAAAGAGGATAGATTTTGTGTCTAGCCAGCCTGCTTCACCGGTCTGCGGATCATCTCGTGCAATGCCGCGCCTTGCGGAACCATCGGGTACACCGCCTCTTCCTGCTCCACGCGGAACTCCAACACCACAGGTCCCTGTGTTTTGCGCGCCCATGCGATGGCTTCGTCGACTTCTTCTCGTTTGGTCACCAGCCTGGCAGGAACGCCGTGCGCTTCGGCAAGCTTGACAAAATCGGGCGTACGCATGTTCACAGCAGAGTAACGCTTCTCGAAGAAGAACTCCTGCCACTGGCGAACCATGCCAAGGAAGTTGTTATTCATGATCGCGACCTTCACATTCGCGCCTTCCTGCACGGCAGTCGTCAGCTCGGCAGCAGTCATCTGGAAGCCGCCATCACCGGCAACCGCCCAGATCTCCTCGTCCTTGTGAGCGAACCAGGCGCCGATCGCCGAGGGGAGGCCAAAGCCCATCGTCCCCGCGCCACCGGAGGTGATCCAGCGATTCGGCTTTTCCAGAAAATAATATTGTGCTGCCCACATCTGGTGTTGACCCACATCGGTCGTCATGATCGCGTCGCCGCCCGTCGCCTTCCAGATGTCGGCGACGAGATGAGCCACCTGCAGCTTGCCATCATCGTCCTTCCAATTCATGATGCTGCGCGAATCGACCTCGTTCTTCCACTCATTGACCTGATCCAGCCATTCATCGTGATCGTATTCATCCACCAGAGGAATGAGATCGCGCATCACTGTCTTCAAGTCGCCAACCAGCGGCACATCCGCATAAACGTTCTTGTGTAATTCGGAGGGATCGATCTC
The DNA here is from genome assembly GCA_035716785.1 of Anaerolineales bacterium. GTDB lineage: Bacteria > Chloroflexota > Anaerolineae > Anaerolineales > Villigracilaceae > Defluviilinea. The sequence continues at coordinate 1,295 of DASTJG010000143.1, read as the reverse complement.
AACGTGAATCTTTTTCGCCTTGGGCGCATAGGTCTTCAGCGTGCCCGTCACGCGGTCATCGAAGCGCATCCCGAATGCCAGGATCAAATCCGAATTCTGGATCGCCATGTTCGCATACGCTTCGCCATGCATGCCCATCATGCCCAGCGACAGAGGATGTGAAGCCGGGAACGCGCCCAGTCCCAACAGCGTGCTTGCCACCGGCGTCTGCGTCTTGACCGCGAACTGCAACAACTCTTCCTCGGCTTTGGACATCAACACGCCATGCCCGCACAGGATGACGGGTTTCTGAGCTTTCTCGATCAGCTTGACTGCCTCATCCAGCAGGTTGCGCGGCGCATGCGAAACAGGCTGATAACCTGGTAATTTCACTTCTTCGGGGTAAACAAACTCGGTCTGTTCGATCTGCGCGTTCTTGCAGATATCGATCAACACCGGACCGGGGCGGCCGCTGCGGGCGATATAAAAGGCTTCGCGCACGACTTCTGCAATTTCGTGGGCGCGCGTCACCAGGTAATTGTGCTTTGTGATCGGAAGCGTGATGCCGGTCACATCCACTTCCTGGAACGCGTCGCCGCCGATCAAGTGCGCGGCAACCTGTCCGGTGATGAACACAACGGGAACCGAATCCATCATCGCAGTGGCAATGCCTGTGACAAGATTCGTCGCGCCAGGGCCGGAGGTCGCCATGGCAACACCGACTCTGCCCGAAGCCCGCGCGTATCCATCTGCCATGTGCGCGGCGCCCTGTTCGTGGCGCACCAGCACATGATGAATGGGATAACTCAGCATCGCATCGTAGATCGGCATGTTCGCGCCGCCCGGATAACCGAAGACGACCTCCACGCCCTCCCGCACCAGACATTCCCACAAAATTTCTGCACCTGTCTTTTTCATAAAGGCTCCTTGTTAGACCATCGACCATCGACTACAGACCATGATGGTCCATCGTCTATCGTCCACCGTCCGTAGATAACACCGCGCCGGTATCAGCACTGGTGACGAAATACGAATAACGTTTCAACCATTTGGAAGTCGTTTTGGATTGGAAGGGAGGCAATGCCGCCAGGCGTTTCTGGATCTCCTCATCGCTCAAACGGACCTCGAGCCTGCGCGCCGTTAGATCGATCGCGACCACATCCCCGGGCCGCAGTGCGGCGATCGGTCCGCGCGCCGCGGCTTCCGGCGAGACGTGACCGATACAGGCGCCGCGCGTCCCGCCGCTGAAGCGACCGTCGGTGATCAGCGCAACCTTGTCGCCAAGTCCCTGTCCCATGATCGCGGACGTGGGCGAG
>DASTJG010000142.1:0-8613 GCA_035716785.1 Anaerolineales bacterium | reverse complement strand
CGATCTGGATCAGTCGATCGTGGTCTTGCAGCAGGCAGTGGATCATACTCCGCCCGAAGCTCCGATCTTTGCCACCTGTCTCTCCAACCTGGGTCTCAGCCTGGGCATACGTTATAGCCAGAACCACGATCGGAGTGATCTGGACATGGCACTAAAGGTCTACGAACAAGCTGTGAAGTGTACTCCGCGCACATCCACTCACTGGCCCAGTAGACTTCATGATCTGGGTTATGCACTGCGTGAACTCTACTACGTTACCCATAATCTTGCCGACCTGGAAGAATCCATCGAGGTCTATCGCCAGGTCGTGGAGGTTGCGCCATTCGACTCGCCTGAGCGACCGAAATATCTGAACTTCCTGGGCACCGGATTGGGAAGCCGTTACAAGCACGCCGGGAACCTGGCTGACCTGGAAGCGGCGATACCACTTTACCGGCAAGCGGTGCAGCTTACCCCCGCCAACTCGCCAGATCTCAAGATGTATCTTAATAACCTGGCACTGGCTCTTATGGATGTGGGCGATGTACAACGCGAGCGTGGGGAACGGGAGGCGGCGCTTAAGAACTATGCCGAGTCCCTGGCAGCCTTCCGAAAGATGGGAAACGCGCGGGGCGAGTCTTACGTCCTTGGGGCAATGGCCGACGCACAAAAGTTGCACCCGTACAAGGAGTCCAAACCTGGTAAGGATAATTTGCCGAGCACAACGCCGGCGGCTAAACAAATATCAGGCGATACGAAGCAACGCCTGGAGCTCTACAAGCAAGCCCTGACAACCGCGCAGCAGGCTGGCGATGGACTGAGCGAAGCGCTGGCATGGGATAAGCTGGCAGAGTTCTATGCCGAGTCAGGAGACGCTCAACGAGCAGCAATGTGTTATGAGAAGCAGTTGGCACTCATGCGGAAGCACGGCGAGCCGGCTGATGCGGGGAATGTACTCAACCACCTGGGCAATGTATATCAACAACTGGGTAACAGTCGCCGCGCGGGCGAATGTTTTACCGAATGCCTGCGCATCGCGCGTGAGCTGAAAAACCGCAATGCTGAGGGCCAGGCACTCAACAATCTGGGCACGATCTGTCTGAGCCTTGGCGCCCTGGATCGTGCCCGCGGATTCCTCGAGCAGGCATTGCAGGTCGATCACGAGATCGGCGATCGGCAGGAAGAAAGCGGCGTTCTGGTCAATTTGGGTTCATTGCATCTTGAACTGGGCGATGGACGCCGCGCATTGGCATGCTTTCAGCAGGCGCTGCGGCTGGCACAGGAACTCGGCGACCGCCGGGTACTCGCCACCTGCTTTCATGGCCTCGGCAACCTTTACCTGGAGTCCCAGGAACCGCGCCAGGCGCAGGAATATTTCGAACAACAATTACCGCTTGCCCGCCAGCTAGGCGATCGCTACGGCGAAGCTCAGGCATTGAGTAATCTGGGGACCGCCTCCTGGATGGCGGACCAGATGCGCCGCGCAATTGAATATCACGAACAAGCGTTACAGATATTTCGTGAACTGCGCAACCGTCGTGGTGAGGCTACGGCGTTGTGCCGTCTGGGCGATGCCTGGTCGGATATGGGAGAAAGACATCATGGTCTGGAACTGTATGCTCAGGCGCTGGTCATTCAGCGGGAAGTTGGCGATCGGCACGGCGAAGCGACTACTCTCTGGAATATGGCATTGGAACAATACAAGTTGGGCGAACGCGCTCAGGCGCTGGCCAATGGGGATGCTGCACTGAAGATCACTGAAACGTATAACGAACGAAAGGCAGCTCAGATCAGAGCACGCCTGGAAGAATGGCGAAAAACAACGTAGTATCGGGAGTCTGCGTGCCCAAATTCGCCGTCTACTATGTCCCGGAAGAAAGTGCTGATCTTTATCGTTTGGGGTCATCTGTCCTGGGTTATGATGTCCGAAAGCGCGAATCGATACAAATACTCAAGGCGCTGCGCTCCATTCCTCGCTTCACTGAGCAATGGATCACAAAAGCCAGACATTACGGGTTTCATCTGACCATCGGCGACGCGATTGACTTCGAGCCTGGAGAGATCGCTAAAATCGAAAAGGAGGTTGTCGATATTCTTGGCTGCTTCGATCCAGCGCACACTTTGGTCCTGCATCGACGCCGGGATGACTTTGTCACTTTTTGGGAAACCGCAGTGGTCCTTCGCTATGACCCCAATGACTATCTCAAGATTCTTCATGCAGTCATTGCCGCAAGAGTTCACCCACTGGGCATCGGTTCAGGCTACCTGCAAAGGTATCTTGCAGATCCTGAAAAGGAAATCATGCCATATCGCTCGCAGAGAATAACCAAGTTCTTCAGTCCTACGATCTTTGACAGCTACTCTCCTCACTTCACATTATTGAACCCGCACACCGGTGAAAGCAAGAATGAACTGACGCAAGTGTTCTCCGATACGTTCAGCGGCTTTGACAAAATCGTCATCCGTTCCATCTGCCTTCTCGTTCAACCCGCAGAGGGTGAAAACTGGCAAATCTACAGGGAATTTGAATTCACTGAAGGAGGGTGGAGGTAAAACTGAACAAGCGCAGATGCTGGACAGAGTCTGAGTTAACTTCACGCGACCGGAGAACAAGGAACATCATGGCAGAAACCCAAAACAACACACCGATCTTCCTGCGAGTCATTTCCGTAATCTTGTTTCTATTTGGAGTCTTTGCTTTTTTTGGCTCACTATTTATGTGGGGAGAGGGCTTCCTCCTGAGTTTTCCTGAGGGAGTTGATTACACCTTTCCCATCACAGATATTCTGGTCAATGCACCTGCTTCCATCCTTGCAGCAATTGGGTTATGGAGACTGAAACGCTATGGATTTGTCGCCGCGTACTTTGTGGCAGGTTTCTATGTTTATGCTTCGGTGGAGATATTTGTGCACGTATTTCAAGCTGGACCGCCATTTGCCACAGAAATTCTAGTACCTCAAATCCTGGCAGTTATGGTTGCCATAACACTGATGATTTATCTTTGGAAAAAGCAAGACATCTTTTTTGATGAGAAAGGGAAAGCATAAAACTTGATGTTACTTAAGCTGTTGAAATCGAAAGCGATCGAAAAAGGACTTCTCAAACCGGAAGATGAGATCGATGCCGAGAAAGCCTTTCTCCTGGTGCGAGATATGCCCTACATACGGGCAAGTTCCCGCGATCCCGAAACGATCATCCGCGAATGGCGCGGCACCTGTTCCGGAAAACATTACCTGCTAAAAGGGCTCTTTGCCGAACTTGGCTACGCCTCCCACGTCATGGCTTGCACAACTGTAGGACACATCGATCCACAGAAGGTTTGGGGAAAGCTGCGGAAGTTGCTAAGGCAATCAGAGGGCCGCTTTGTAGATGTGCATAATTATCTGGTCCTTGAATTGCCCGCTGGAGAGATGATCGTGGACGCGACCTGGCCGATCTCCAACAAGGGCATGGGAACGGTCATTAATGAGCGTTTTGTATTAGGAGAGAATCAAAAAATCGCCGTTGAACCGATAAAGTCATGGGTGGTTCCCGATGACCGGGATTCTCAGGAATTCAAGGATGAAATCTTGAAAGAAAGCTTTACCCCGGAAGAACTGGCGCACAGAGATGAATTCGTCAAGACGCTAAGCAAGGTAACCAACAGCAGGCTGGTCAGGCTCTTGCTGCGGCTGCAAAGGCTCGTCAAGGGCAAGGATGCAAGTTGAGTACAACAAGTAAAGATAGGATCACTTTCATGAAAAGAATCTGCGTATTCTGTGGTTCAAGTCCGGGAGCCAGTCCCGAATATCTTCAGGCGGCAACACAGCTAGGGCACACACTTGCCGGCAAAAATATCGGATTGGTTTATGGGGGAGCAAAAGTTGGCATGATGGGAAGAATTGCAGAAGCAGTCCTGGAGAAAAAAGGCGAGGTCATCGGCGTCATTCCAAAAGGACTGGTAGAAAAGGAAGTTTCCTTTACAGGATTGGCCGACCTGCGCGTGGTTGACTCGATGCATGAACGAAAGGCCATCATGGCAGAGCTAGCAGACGGGTTTATCGCCCTGCCAGGTGGGCTTGGTACGCTCGAAGAATTTTTTGAGGTGGTCACCTGGGCCCAGCTCGGACTCCACCTCAAACCTTGTGGATTGTTGAACGTCAGGCACTATTACAACAAACTGATGGATTTTCTGGATCACATGGTCAAGGAAAAATTTATCGAACTGGAACATCGCTCCATGATCCTGATCGATGAAGACCCTGATAGATTAATTCAAAGATTTGCTGCATATCGTCCACCCAGCGTTGATAAGGCAAAGTGGGTTTTGCAGCTGTCCAAGCCTCTCTGAAACTCACACTCAGTAGAAAACAGGATCAAATTATGGAAAGACGAATCTCCCTTGCCACCACACAACTCAATGCTGCACAGGCTCCACTTGCCGATCGCCTCGCGCGTGCTGAAAATCTGGTCACGCAAGCTGCTAGGGCGGGTGCGCAACTAATCGCTCTGCCCGAACTGTTCAACACCGGATACGCCTATCGGGATGAAAATTTTGCCCAGGCAGAAACCGCCGACGGTCCAACCGCGCAGTGGATGAAACAGACCAGCGCTCGCCTGGGAGTTCACCTGGCCGGGTCGCTGTTGCTGCGTGATGGGCAGGATATCTACAACGCTCTCCTGCTTTACGCTCCCGATGGACGCGTCTGGCGCTACGACAAGAACTATCCCTGGGGCTGGGAGCGCGCCTACTTCCGGGAGCGCCGCGCCGTTACCATTGCCGAAACCGATCTGGGCTCGATCGGGCTGCTGCTCTGCTGGGATATAGCGCACGCCGACTTGTGGCAACAGTATGCCGGCAAGGTCGATCTGATGCTGGCATGCAGCTGCCCTCCTAATTTCTCCGACCCTGTCTACCATTTTCCCAATGGTTCCCAAGTAACCGGTGCTCAGATGGGCCCGGTCATTCGCAGTATGCGCGGCGCTGAACTGAAAGTATTCAAAGACACGTCGGCACAACAGACTGCGTGGCTCGGAGTGCCATTTATTGGCAGCACTGCCTGCGGGAACATCCAGACACCGCTCCCCAATCCGCTTGGATCGTTCCTGGGATTCGTACCCGCCGCGCCCTGGCTGATTCGCCATCTGCCGCAGGTCAGGCACATGGAAGCGAGTGTTAAACTAGTAGAAGCCGCCTGTATTCTCGCCGCGGACGGCCGTCAGCTGGCCGGACTATGCAACGAACAGGGAGAAGCCTTCGCACTTGCAGAAGTCACCATCCCGGCAGAGCGCCCGCAGCCGCGCGAGCAGCAGCCCAAGCCGCCGGTATCACAGATCATGTACTTCATCTCTGATAACTTCCTGACAGCGGTAAGTCTTGGCACATATGCGCACGGAAAATGAATCTGGTTGGAGAATGCGCATGAATACCAACCCGATTCTGGGTTTCTTCAGAACTCTGCTACTTTTCGTCAGCCGGCGGGTCAGCTTCATCAAAGAAGATGTGGACAAACAGATCCTCATGGAAGATGGGTCCAGGTTTCGCGTGTTTCGACATGTCAAGATACGGGTTCCACAATTGGAAAGACCAAAAGCGGCGTTTATCGTGCGTTTCCGACCCAGGAACATGACCGTGAAGCAAAACATCCGTTTTTCACTTCTTCCCATGATGGTCTTTATGGGATTTCGTGGTTTTCGCGAAAAGTACTGGTGTGTAAACGATGAAACAGGTTTATGCCAGGGAGTTTATACCTGGCAGACCGTGGAAGATGCAGAGAACTATTCAAAATCGATCGCGATGAGATTTATGGCAAACAGATCAGACCCTGAGTCGGTCAATTTCAAAATAATAGATCAGGAACAGGATCCGTACCGGCTGTTTCAGTAGCATATGCTATAATTTTTTTACCGCCTTTTCACCCAACATCGCGCAAAAATCAGAATTAAACGGGTTGCTCAACTGCACTCCGCTCTTGAAAATGTTGTAAAGTATCTATTACAGGTGTACAGGAAGTAGAAGTATGGATTTAATGTGTGAGGAAAGGTTATCGGACGCGCCATTTGTGGAACGGATCTGGCGCAACCAGGGGGAAGCGACCGGCCCTTTTATTTCCATAGCCGAGATTGAATACGCGCTGGTCGTGACAAAATACCGGGGCAAGATCACCATAACTCTGCGGGGACCGGCAATCAGAGCAACGCCTGCATTCTGCCCTCCTGATGCTGAGTTTATTGGCATCCAATTCAAGCCCGGCGCATTTATATCGAACCTGCCAGCGAAAATGGTCGTCGACCGCCATGATATAAACCTGCCTGAAGCAACAGGTAATTCCTTTTGGCTCAACGGCTCCGCATGGCAATATCCGAGTTATGAAAATGCAGATACATTTGTGAACCGGCTGGTGCGTGAAGAGCTGCTTGTCCACGAACCTGTTGTAGAGACAGTGTTGCAAGGGCAAGCTGTGGACATGTCATTGCGTACCGTGCAGCGCCGATTCCTGGGGGCAACCGGGCTGACGAACAATACGATTTATCAGATCAACCGTGCCCAATATGCAACGACTCTCCTAAAACAAGGTGTCGCAATTCTCGACACAGTTCACCAGGCAGGCTATTTCGATCAACCACATCTGACCCGCTCGCTGAAGCAGTTCATCGGGCTGACACCCGCCCAAATTACCGACCCGGAGCGGACTGAACGTCTGTCGTTTTTATACAAGAAAAATCCCCCCTGGCTTCGATACAATACGAACACACCAACAATTGACATTTACTCGTCAGCTCTTTCCGCCTCATTCTGAAATGGCTTGAGAGCCAGGCGGTGTAGATGCCAAAATCTTTACCCTGAGGATGACAGAATGAGGAGAATTATCGTATCCGAATTCCTGACGCTGGATGGCGTCATGGAAGCGCCGGAAAAGTGGTCCTTTCCCTTCCAAAACGAGGAAGTCGCGCAGTTCAAGTACGAGGAAATCCTGAGCAGTGATGTGCTCCTGCTCGGAAAAACAACCTATCAAATCTTCGCAAACAGTTGGCCTTCTCGCAAGGGGGATTTTGCAGACCGAATGAACAGTATCCCTAAGTACGTGGTCTCAACAACCCTGGATCAACTTACATGGCACAATTCATACCAGTTCAAAGATGCAAACTGTGTTGTGGAAGAAATCATCAAATTGAAACAGCAAGCCGGACAGGATATCCTGGTTGCAGGTAGCGGCAGGCTGGTGCAGATGCTGATACAGCAACGTCTTGTTGACGAATATCGGTTCCTGGTTCACCCTCTTTTTGGGGGAAGTGGAAAACGCCTCTTCGCAGAAGAATGCCAGGCAACCTTGAAGCTGATACAAGCACGGTCATTCAGCACAGGAATGATATTGTTGCAATACCAGCCAGCAGGAAAATAAACGTCTTGTGTATATAACTTTATGGATAAGGAGACTATATGAAAAAGGTAACTTCAAACGACGGCACGGAGATTGCATACGACAAGAACGGCACGGGACCAGCAGTGATCCTGGTCGATGGCGCACTTTGCTATCGTTCATTCGGACCCATGTCAAAGCTGTCTGAACTGCTCGCGCCGCACTTCACGGTCTACAACTACGACCGCCGCGGGCGCGGCGATAGCAGCGACACACGACCTTATGCGGTCACGCGCGAAATCGAAGATATGGAAGCGCTGATCAATGAAGCTGGTGGATCAGCCTTCGTTTTTGGCACCTCTTCGGGTGCCTGTCTCGCTCTCGAGGCAGCGAGCAAACTTGGCGATAAGATCAAAAAACTTGCCCTGTACGAGGCGCCCTACACATCTGACAAGGCTATGACACAAGCATGGAAGGAATATCGCAAGCAACTTACTGAATTGCTGAACGCAAATTGTCCGGGAGATGCTGTGGTGTTGTTCATGAAGTCGGTGGGAACGCCCGATGAGCAAATCGAAGGGATGCGCCATGCACCGATCTGGCCGCTGTTCGAAGCCGTCGGACCTACTCTCGCTTATGATGCAGCCATCCTGGGCGAAGATCGCTCGGTGCCCGTCAAACGGGCAGCCAAGGTCACTGCGCCAGCATTAGTGATGAACGGCACTGCGATCCCGTTTATGCTTGATACAGCTAAGACGATTGCCAATGCCATGCCGCATGCACAGCACCGTACACTCGATGGGCAGACGCATGATGTGAACCTGGAAGTCCTCGCTCCCGTGCTGGTGGAATTCTTTGCTGAAAAAGACCGCTAACAGGGCGCCCAATCCTGGAAAGACAAAGAGTATAAAGATAATTTTGGAAGTGGAGAATGACCGTAACAAAACACAATCCTGGAAAAATGTATCCCCAATATCATAACTACAGCCACGCCATTGAAGTGAGCAGTGGATCCCGTCTGCTGATCATTAGTGGTCTCAATGGCTATCTATCTGACGGCAAATCGATACCGGAAACATTCGAGGAACAGGCTGAGCTTATCTGGCAGCACCTGGGGACAATTTTGGAATCTGCGCAAATGAGCTACAAAAATTTGATCTCACTGAGATTTTATCTTGCCAGTCCGGAACACGATGAAGCCAATGTCCGGTTAAGGAGGCAGTATCTTGGTAGTCATAAACCTGCCCTGACAGTTGTCTGTTGCCAGTTGTTGGATCCCCGCTGGAAGTTGGAA
>DASTJG010000141.1:0-5044 GCA_035716785.1 Anaerolineales bacterium | reverse complement strand
GGTCTGTTTAGCCAATTCTGTAGCCAAACACCAGCTATAACCAAAAAGGCTATGGTAATCGACACTAACAAAAGTTTGATAATTCTTTTTTTCATCAGAGCTTATTTCCTGAACGCCCAACGGTGAGCGTTACCCGCGGGTGGGTGGGACGAGACAACGCCGCTTTGACGGAACCAACTCCAAGCCACGCAAACTGTTCGAAAACGCGCAGAGTCCCACCCGTCGGGCGCACGCTTTGTTAGCCCGCATTTTTGTTATTCACCGTTTCTGCTTTTATTAATTTCTCTATTCCAAAGCCTATTATATTGCTCGTGAAAGTAAGCAAATTGGTCTTGATAATTTTTCCTGTCTATTAACATTTCTATTGGATTGAAGTGATTTGTAGAATAACAAGGAGGATATACCTTTATTTTTACTTCTCCATCTTCTTCGTCTGGGTTGTAAAAAATCATTGAACAACTTGGTAGCCAATCTATAAATTTGACATCAATACTGCCTGTTTTTTTGTTTTTAGTTTTGGAAATCGCGCCTTTTATCGCATTTATTTCACTGACCACATAATTAATATCTACGACCACTCTTCCTGGATGTACGTCTCGCTCTTCCATCATTTTTGCCGCAACAGAATGAGGCTCTGTAATTATTATTTTGAAATCTGTCCCTTTAATCAACGCACGCTCCATTTCACTTCTAAATTCTTTAAATAACTGAGCACAAGAATATCCGTTTATCCAAATCGCTTTGGCTGTTTTTAGTTTTTCGGAAAATTGAAAAAGTTCTTTGGAGTGTTCCAAGCGTAAAAATCTGGCGCCTTTATATGAAGCAATTTTTTGAACTAAAGAATCAATGTTTTTTGGAGAAATTTCAGTTTTTGCTCTATTGATAAAGTCGCTTACTAATTCGCCCCTGAATTGTTCGTTTGCGTCAATTCCTTTTGATTTTAGGAAAATGTAAATAAAAATTACAACAATCAGAGTCCCAATCAAACCTGGTAGTATTTGGTTTAGCAATTTGAGTACGAGTACAAGAGGCTTTGCTCCGCCCGTAATTATGTTTTCAAAATAGACAAATAATGCTGATAATAGCAGGACTAAAATTATTGCGATGATGAATAATAACCATTCAATCTTTTCCCAAGACTTTTTTTCCATTTTATCTGTCCTTAACTATCTTTATGAGACCAAATAGTATGTTCTTGCGGGCTAATGGCTTGCGTTACCCGCGGGTGGGTGGGAGGAGAGAACGCTGTTTTGACGGAACCGACTCTAAGCCACGCAAACAGCCTGAAAACGCGGCGGCTCCCACCCGTCGGGTGCACGCTGTGTTAGGTGGCGTTTACTCTCCAACAAGCAATTTTGAAAAGAACGGTAACATGTGCTCGAGGACACGTTTGCCTAATTGTGACTGATGGTCTCCATCATGGACAGCCATCTCATGTGAAATCCCGGCAGCGGTCAACTGGTTGTCGAGGTAAACACAACCGTCGATGATCCAGACATTCCCGTCGTTTGTGCCGTAATCTACAACAATGCCTTTCAGCTTTAGCCAGTTGTCCTTGTATTGTGGAATTTCCGCAGCGATACTGCCAAAACCACTTTCCCATTGCTTCCATACTTTGTCATCACGCACAAGTTTGCCATTGGACTCACTATATGGATAATCAAAGTAAAAGGGTGGCTTCTGAGGGGCTGGCGCAAAGGCTAGTCCGTATGCGGTGCTGAAATAATCTTGCATTGACAGTGCTGCTTCCAGTTGCTGATCTTCGGGTTTCGCCAGAACAGCCTTCTCTCCGTCAACGAATTTCTGAATCGAAGACTCAACGTTGAAAAAGCGGGAGTTAGCCAGCCCGTTTTTATCAAATAAGCCCGGACTCAGACTGTAGACTGCCCCAAACAAATCGGGATGTAGCATGGCAATGTTAAGCGAACCAAACCCGCCCATGGAATGACCGCTGATGCCGCGCGACTCAGTCTGTGCAAGGGTGCGATAGTGATTGTCCACATACCCAACAACCTCCTGCACTACGAAATCTTCCCAGTTGCCGGTTACAGGGGAATTAACGTAAAAACTTCCTCCCAACCGGTTATCACCCGGCACTACCACGATGATCATCTCTTGAATCGTGCCCCCTTGGATTAATTTATTGATGTCCTCGGACGATGTATCCATTGACCGATCTCCAAAGCCGGGCAGGAAATACACCACTGGATACCGTTTTGTGGAAGCATCATAAGCGGGTGGCAAGTACACAAGGATGGTGCGCTCAGTCTTCTCGCCGATCAAGTTCTTGGCCAGTGCAACAGATTCAATCTTCACTATGTTGAAAGACCCTGCCGGCTTGGTCGCTGTTGGTGTGGGATAGGGAGTTTCCGTGGAGACGTCTGTGGCGGCTTTGGTCGCCGTCGAACCGAGCGGGAGTCCAGCTCCACAACCTGACAGCAACAAACCCAGAACTACTATCCAAATGATGAAAATCAACCTTATCCGTTTGATGTTCATGTTTCTCCTTTCGCTATCATGGGCGTGCCCGATGACTACACTAGTGAGTCGTATGAATTGATGAAAGCGCTCCAGCCACCTAACGGTGAGCGTTACTCGCGCTGGAGCGGACGGCGGAACGCCGTCCGAATGGAAACAGGCTGAGGCAGAGAAACTGCCCAAAAAACGCGGCGACTCCCCAGCGTCAAGTGCACGCTTTGTTAGGTGCGGTGACTCAATAAGAACAAAACCTTTGAACATTTTACACGAAGCTCTCGCGGACGAGCCAGAAAAGGACTGGACCTTTCACGAAACCTGCGCCGCGCGCTCTTTGAGACGGACGTTTACCACGGCTTTAAATAATTGATTCTATTTCTTCGCCCGCACCCAACGGTGAGCGTTACCCGCGGGTGGGCGGGACGAGAAAACGCCACTTTGCCGGAACCAGCTTCGAGCTAAGAAAACTGCTTGAAAACGCGCAGACTCCCACCCGTCGGGTGCACGCTGTGTTGGGTGGGCTTGTGTGGATTGGACCTTTTGTTGCCTCGATGAGGTCTTTTCCATGCCTTTGCCGGTATTCACCATAGGTTACTTACTTAGCTGGCATAAATTCTGTTGGCTCAAGTAATTCGCTTTCAATGATGATCGCTACTAAACCGGTGCTTGTGCCAGCCTCGTGCCATTCACCCTTTTCCCAAAAAGCAGCTTGACCTGGGAAAACGGAAATGTGGTCAGACGTTTCACCACGCAGCCATCCTTGTCCTTGCACGACTAAAAACAGAAGTTCTATAGAGTAATCAAGCAGTTTGTACGGGGAACCTGAAGTCTACGCCTTGCGTTTCTGCCGCTGTAGCCGCTCCTGGTAGCGGCGCTGTTTGGCACGGTTGCCACAGTCATTGATGTCGCACCAGCGGCGGCTGTGGTTTCTGGTCGTATCGACAAAGAGCCAGCCGCAGCCATCTTCATCTGCGCACTGGCCCACCAATTGGCAGTTTTCGGAGGTGAGCAGGTCGACGGCGGAAAGCGCCACGATCCAGAGCGGAGCCTCGAGGGCTTCCTCATCGAAATTCCACTGCCACTCGAACCGGCTGGCACGGCGCACCAGTTCGGCCCGGCTGATTGGGTGTGCGAGCAGCGAATTCAAGACCGCCAAATCGCCATCTGCGGGCGGCTTGCCTTTCGTCTCTGCAACGAAGATACGGTAGATGGCCTCCCGTAAGTCCAGTGCTTTCCGTAAGATAGCCGCCGCCTGACCGGGCTGGTGGGCAGCTTTTTCCGTCAGCACCAACAGCTGCTCCGCACGCAGCAGGCCAGCCCTCTTTGCCCATGCAAGCAAATCCTCATATTTGAACAGCGTCTCAGCGGGCTGTGCGCCGGCATGATTGTTGACGGTGTTGGTAAACTCCAGGGCCGGATGTCCGGACTTCAAGTCCAGATTAAGACCGATGCTCAAATTATGCATCCTTTCTCTTCATAACTATCAAAACCTACTTGACAGGTTATACGGCATTGTGTTAGTATATAACTATCAACATAATTATAGCAGGTTATGAGAAGCCCGACAATTCTGGAACATTCAGGAGAGAGCCCATGTCCAATAAGATTGATCAGCAGTTGGTTACCCAAACTATCTTCGATGTGCTCGACGAGGCCTTTGTGCAGCATCATGGCGTTTTCCTCGACAAGAACACTTCGCTGTTCGAAACCCTCGAAACGATCACGGCCGAGGAAGCTTCGATCCCCGTTGGAGGCAAGTGCGCCACGCTGGCGGCGCAGGTGGCACACGTCAACTTCTACCTGGAAGTGACCGAGGCCTATGTTCTGAATAAGGACATCGGCGAGGTCGATTGGGGCGATATCTGGAGGCGGGTTGGCAAAGTGTCCGAGCAGGAATGGCAGGGGTATCAAGCTCAGCTCAGGCAAACCTATCAGAGAGTGCTAAGCATGCTGCAGAAGTGCGAGAACTGGAACGATGAGAGGCCGATCGGCGGAGCCATCGCCATGGCGGTGCACACGGCCTATCACCTGGGCGAAATTCGCCAGGCCACCTGCGTTGTGAAGCAAAGCTAGCGCGTGTTATGCACTCTCGCGGGCAGGCAATCAATGGCCTAAGGTAGACAAGTAAACAAGTGAAGATGACGACTTGCATACTTCTCCCGTTGCTAGCATGCGGAGTCCTCTCGAAAAGTTCATAACAGGCTCTAGCGGCCTGATGATAATCGACCACTCCCTTTGCGCCAAGATGAATACAACTGACACGAACTTCCGTTTTGAGATGCATGATGCCAGACAAGGTGAAATTGATACTTGCGAAGTTCTTAACCTCATGACCAACTTCGGGATCGAAACGGAATATTTTCATCTCAATCTTTGAACCTCAGCGACATCAATTTCTCTCAAAAGGGATTTGCTGAGCAATTTGCCCGCCCAACGGTGAGCGTTACCCGCGGGTGGGCGGGACGAGGCAACGCCAATTTACCGGAACCAACTTCAAGTTACGCAAACTGCTTGAAAACGCGCCGACTCCCACCCGTCGGGTGCACGCTGTGTTGGGCGCACTCATGGA
>DASTJG010000140.1:0-6951 GCA_035716785.1 Anaerolineales bacterium | reverse complement strand
AATTTATGAAGCCAATGGGGCGAAGGTGGTTAACTCATCACAGGTGGCGGAACGCTGTGGTGACAAATATGTCACCAGTCAGATCCTGGTACGGGAAGGCATTCCCACCCCGCGCGTGATCATGGCGTTTGATGAAGAGTCCGCGCTGGCTGCCGCGGAAGAAATTGGCTATCCGTTTGTGTTGAAACCGGTCGTTGGTTCCTGGGGCCGCTTACTTGCCAAAGCGGAAGACCGTTCGACAGCGGAAGCGTTCATCGAACATAAAGCTACGCTCGGTGTCAACCATCAAGTCTTTTACCTGCAGGAATATATCGACAAGCCGGGACGCGACATTCGCGCATTCGTCGTCGGCGAGGAACCCGTTTGCGCGATCTATCGCACCTCTGAAAACTGGATCACCAACACCGCCCGCGGTGGTGTCGCAACGAACTGCCCGCTGAACTCCGAGTTGGTCGACATTTGCCAGCGAACAGCGCGCGCCATGGGAGGCGGGTTGTTGGCAGTCGATTTGTTCGAAACTGCGAACGGACTGGTTGTGAATGAAGTCAATCACACCATGGAATTTCGCAACAGCATCGAGACCACCGGAGTCAACATTCCTGCATTGATGGTCGAATATGTTTTGTCAAAGGTACCGGTTGCATCGGAGGACTTTGCCATGTTTGCGTAAGATAGATATCGGACGCACGGGTGAGCAAGTTTCACCACGGAGAACACAAAGTTTACAGAGAAAACGTTAGGAGAGACTCCGTGGGCTTAGTGCACTCCGTGGTAAAAAACTGTAAATTGGGTATTGACACATTTCGCAAGCGTAGTAAAATCCAGCCCAATATGTTCAGACCAGTTGCACTCCCGCGTACCCGTCGTCCGAAGCCCGCTTCTCCTGAGAGAGTTGGGAGCTTTTTGTTTGGATGATGGAATAAGCAAACTCCGCTGACACAGCGTATCAGTCAACCAAAACAGTCCCGCCTCTCAGGCGGGACTGTTTTTATTTTTTTGTTCGAGCAACGACGAAGTCATTGCTACATAAGGAGAAACATGAAATCCAAACCAAAACCGCAAGTGAAGAAGGTCGTGTTAGCCTATTCGGGTGGGCTGGACACATCCGTGATCGTCCCGTGGCTAAAAGAGAACTACGGCTGTGAAGTGGTCTGCTTTTGCGCGGACGTGGGGCAGGGCGATGAAGATCTACAGGGGCTGGAGCAGAAGGCACTCAAGAGCGGCGCAGACCAGTTCGTGCTGCACGACATGAAAGAGGAATTCGCCGGTGAGTATCTTTTCCCGATGCTCAAGATGGGGGCGGTTTATGAACACAAGTATTTATTAGGCACGTCTGTCGCGCGTCCCCTGATCGCCAAGCATCTCGTGGATGTGGCGCATGAGGTTGGCGCCGACGCAATCGCGCACGGTGCAACCGGCAAAGGTAATGATCAGGTGCGCTTCGAGTTGACCGTTATGGCACTTGATCCTCGTCTGAAGATCATTGCCCCGTGGCGCGAATGGGAGATCCGTTCGCGCGAGGATGCGATCGCTTTCGCGGCCAAGCACAATGTCCCCGTGATCGCGACGATCAAATCTATTTACAGCCGCGACTCGAATCTATGGCATCTTTCGCACGAGGGTGGTTTGCTTGAAGATCCGTGGAACGAACCCGAAGAAGTGATGTATCAGATCTCTGCCTCGCCCGAGAACGCTCCCGAACAGGCTGAATATGTCGAGATTGAATTCGATTGCGGCAACCCTGTAGCGGTCAATGGCGAAAAACTTTCTCCTGCAAAGATCGTCGAGTCCCTGAATGCCATCGGTGGGACACATGGAATTGGACGTGTGGATCTGGTGGAAAACCGCCTCGTCGGCATGAAGTCGCATGGGGTTTACGAAACCCCGGGCGGTACCATTTTGCTGTATGCCCATCGCGAGCTCGAGTCCCTGGTGCTCGACCGGGAGACCATGCACTTCAAAGAGATGGTGGCGGTGAAATATGCGGAACTGGCATACAACGGTCTGTGGTTCACGCCGCTGCGCGAGGCACTGGACGCGTTCGTCAATGCCACGCAGGGACCCGTAACAGGTAATGTCAAGCTCAAACTCTACAAAGGCAACATCATTTCTGCCGGGCGGACCTCGCCGTTCAGCCTGTACCGCGAAGACTTTGCTACATTTGGTGAGGAAGATGTCTACGACCAGAGTCATGCAGAAGGCTTTATCCGTCTCTTCGGCCTCAGCCTCAAGGTGCGCGCCTTGAACGGCTTGCCCATTTCCGGGCTGGATATGCCGAAACCCGATTACTCACGATTCAAACGAGATTAAATGACCACCACCCTGAAAACCCGCTTTGCGTCTGTCGAGGATTGCTCCATGCTGGCCGCGTGGAACTATCAGTTGATTCGAGATGAAGGACATCATAACCCCATGAACGTCTGGGAACTTGAAGAACGCATGCGTGGGTGGCTGGCATCCGGCGAATATCTGGCCGTCATCTTCGAAGAGAACGAGCCTGTGGCATACGCGCTGTTCCGGGAAACCGAGGATGAAATCTACTTGCGACAATTTTTTGTAGTGCGTCATAAGCGGCGGGAGGGCATCGGTTCGTGTGCCATGGCTCAGTTGTTTGCCCTCTGGCCCAAAGAGAAACGCTGGACCGTTTCGGTTTTGGTGAAAAACATTCCTGCTGTCGCGTTCTGGCAAGCTCAGGGTTATGCCGACTACTCTCTGACTCTTGAAATTCTGCCGGGTGCAAACCTCCCTCAAAGGAGCCTGCAATGACAACTCTCTGGGGCGGGCGGTTTTCGACCAAACTCAACGAACGAGCCTGGGCACTCAACACGTCCCTGCCGTTCGATCAGCGCCTGGCATTGCAGGATGTGCGCGGTTCGATGGCCTGGGCGGGTGCACTGCAAAGTGTGAACATTTTGACTCACGAAGAGTGTGAGCAAATCATCAACGGTTTGCATGCGATTGAAAACGAGTTTACGGAAAATAGTTTTGTCTTCGTTGAAAGCGACGAGGACATCCATACCGCGGTCGAGCGGAGGCTGGGGGAATTGATCGGCGCGGCAGCGGGCAAACTCCATACGGGTCGCAGCCGCAACGATCAGGTGGCAACCGATTTCCGCCTGTGGATACTGGATACTTTGCCTCTTTTGGACGAGGCAATCCAGGGACTCCAGTCCGTTCTGCTCGCTCTGGCCGAAACGCATCAGACTACCCTTTTGCCTGGGTACACTCACCTCCAGCGGGCCCAACCCGTGACCTTTTCCCACTGGCTGCTCAGCCACTTCTGGTCCCTGCAACGCGACCGCAAACGACTGCAAGACTTGCGCGATCGCGTTGCTGTTTGTCCGCTCGGCTGCGGGGCGCTAGCCGGGACAGCCTTTCCGATTGACCGCGAAACATTGGCACAGGCTCTCGGCTTCGATGTGGCGAGCCCAAACAGCATCGATGGCGTCTCCGATCGGGATTTTGTAGCAGAGTATCTTTTCTGCTGCAGCCTGTGCGGGGTCCACCTGAGCAAGCTCTCAGAAAACATGGTGCTATTCACCACCGCCGAGTTTGGCTTCATCGAAATCAGCGACGCATATTCCACCGGTTCGAGCCTGATGCCGCAGAAGAAGAATCCCGATATGTTCGAACTGGCCCGCGGCAAGGCGGGGACAATGATTGGCTTGCTGACGGGATTCATGTCCACTCTGAAAGGATTGCCCTCCACCTACGACAAAGACCTGCAGGAAGATAAAGTTCCCGTCTTTCAAGCCACGGATACACTGCTGGCGATCCTGCCTGTGCTGGCCGGCGCGTTGGAAACGATGACGGTCAACAAAGAAAGAATGGCTGCCGCGATCGACTCGTCCATGCTGGCGACTGACCTGGCAGATTACCTCGTTCGCAAAGGGATGCCGTTTCGCGAAGCGCACGCGGTCGCGGGAAAAGCTGTCAGAGCCGCAGCGGAAAAAAGCATCAGTCTGGACCAACTCTCGCTAAGCGAGTGGCAAGCCCTGGGTCCGTTCGAAGCGGATGTGCAGCAGGTCTTCGATGCACTGGCATCCGTCGAAAAGAGAAATGCGATTGGCGGCACAAGCCCTCAATCGGTAAAAAATCAATTAGCGGGAGTCCGACGACTCCTGTCGTTGGAAAGACCGTAGATCCAAAGTCTGGAGACTTTGGAATCCGAAACAAAAAATCAAAGGAGATTAAATCATGACTGCTTCTACTGTTTCTTGTCCCGAATGTGCCGCCGAAGTGACGCTGGCGGAAAGTACCGAAGTTGGCGAGATCATCGTCTGCCCCGATTGCGGCGTCGATCTGGAAGTGACCGCGCTCGAACCCGCGACGATCCAGCTTGCCCCCATGGAACAGGAAGATTGGGGAGAGTAAATGCTGAATATGGAATGCAGAGTGCAGAATAATTCTGCATTCCGTATTCTGAAATCTGCATTTTGTGAGGTCCTATGCATAGACGACTAAAGATTGGCGTTTTGTATTCACGTGTGCGCGTCGAAGAGAAGTGGATTTTCGGCGCGCTGGAAAAACGCGGCATCGATTATGACCGGCTTGATGATCGCGCGATCCACTTTGACTTGAACTGCCCCGAAGTGTGGCAGCAATACGACGCAGTGCTGGAGCGCAGCATCAGTTATAACAGCGGCTTGTATGCGTTGCGCCTGTTGAATGCGTTCGGCGTCCCGACGGTCAACACGGCGCAGGTGGCGGAGATCTGCGGCGACAAGTTGATGACCAGCGCGTTGTTCACCCGCGATGGAATCCCGCAGCCGCACAATGCCACCGCCTTTACACCGGAAGCCGCGCTGGAAGCCATCGAAGAGATGGGCTATCCCGTGGTGCTCAAGCCGGTAGTGGGTTCATGGGGGCGCTTGCTGGCCAAGGTCAATGATCGTGACGCGGCGGAAGCAGTGCTCGAACACAAGGCGACGCTTGGGTCGGCGCAGCATTCTGTGTTTTATATCCAGGAATATATCGATAAGCCTGGGCGCGACATCCGCGTGGTCGTGATCGGTGGGAATGTGATCACAGCCATGTATCGCAAATCGGAGCACTGGATTACAAATACGGCGCGCGGCGGCGAGGGCGAGCTTTGCCCGATCACGCCCGAGATCGAAGACCTGAGCCTGCGCGCAGCTGCCTCGGTTGGCGGCGGTGTGCTGGCTGTAGACCTGGTCGAGCATCCGGACCGCGGCTTGATCGTCAATGAGATCAATCACACCATGGAATTCCATACCATGCAGCCTGTCAGTGGGATCGATATTGCGGGCGAGATTGTCGAGTATGTTGTCAACGTTGCAAGCAAGGAGTTGGTTCAATGACCACGGTATCCATCATTGGCGGATCGGGCTACGGGGGCGGGGAGTTGTTGCGACTGTTGCTGAGTCATCCACATGTTGAAGTGAAACAGGCCACCTCACGCTCGCATTTGGGGGAATATGTGTATCAGGTCCACCCGAACCTGCGCAAGCAAACGCAGCTCAAGTTCAGCGACCCCGCCACGCTCGAGCCGGTGGATGTGCTTTTCCTCGCCCAGCCGCACGGACAGGCACAGCATAACATCGAGCAGTATGCGAAGCTGGCCCCGAAAATTGTCGACCTCGCCGCGGACTTCCGTCTGCGCGACCCGGCATTTTATGAGCAATGGTACGGCGAGAAACATGCCGCGCCGGAATGGCTGAGCAGGTTTGTATATGGACTGCCGGAGTTGCATCGCGCCGAACTGGCGAACGCGAGTTATGTCAGCGGTGTGGGGTGCAACGCCACGGCAAGCAATCTTGCGTTGCTCCCGCTCGTGAAGGCAGATCTGTTGGATAAGTCAGCCCCGATTTTTATCGAGGTCAAAGTCGGTTCATCGGAGTCGGGCGCAGAGGGCAACGCAGGCTCGCATCACGCCGAACGCGCCAATGTGATCCGCACCTTCTCTGCCTTTGGGCATCGGCATACTGCGGAAGTGATTCAGGAGATGTGCATCGAGCAGGTCTCGCTGACCATGACCGCGGTAGACGTGGTGCGCGGCGTGCTGGCAACGGCTCATGCCAAAGTGAAGCCGGGTGTGGCCAACAAAGACTTGTGGAAAGCCTATCGAAGTGTCGCAAATGAAAATCCGTTTGTGCGCGTGGTCAAGGAACAGCGCGGCATTTACCGCGTACCTGAGCCGAAGATCCTGGCCGGCAGCAATTACGCCGACCTGGGTTTCGAACTGGATGAGAGCACCGGTCATATCGTTGCCATGTGTGCAATTGACAATTTGATGAAAGGTGCAGCCGGAACTGCGGTACAATGTACCAATTTAATTATGGGCTGGGCGGAAACGACAGGTCTTGAGTTTACGGGATTGCATCCGATCTAGAGAGAGTTAGACACGCGATGTTCGGTAGTCGAACATGGCTTAGTGGAATATAACCTAATGACAGAGCAAACTTCAATCACAGTCGTAAAACTTGGCGGCACGGAAGGCGTGGATTTCTCCGCGATCTGTAAGGATGTCTGCGAGCAGCTTCAGCAGGGACAAAAACTAGTGCTGGTGCACGGCGGTTCCGCGGAAGCGAACGCCCTGGGCGAGGGCTTAGGCGCGCCGCCGAAGATGATCACATCGCCTTCCGGATACACCTCGCGCTACACCGACCGCAAAACGCTGGAGATCTTTTTGATGGCGGTCAATGGCAAGGTCAACTCGCTGCTGACGGAGCAGCTGCAGATGCTGGGGGTCAATGCGTTTGGATTATGTGGTCTGGACGGCAGACTGCTGCAGGCCACGCGTAAAGATTCGATTCAAAGCATAGAAAACGGCAAGCGCAAAATCATACGGGATGATTACACCGGGAAGATCGAGTCCGTCAACAGCCAGCTGCTTTTAATGCTGCTTGGTGCAGGAGTTCTGCCTGTGATCGCTCCCGTAGCGGTGAGCGAAAAGGGAGAAGCATTGAATGTGGATGCCGACCGGGCTGC